>CAYXQW010000076.1:9283-10090 GCA_964466695.1 uncultured Bdellovibrionales bacterium | reverse complement strand
CGCACCTCGCCGATCATGATGATGTCTGGATCCTGGCGCAGCGCCGCGGTCAAGGCCTCGCGGAAGCTGCCGGTGTCGCTGCCGATCTCGCGCTGGATCACCAGGCTCTTTTCCTTGGGGAAGAGGAACTCGATCGGGTCCTCGATGGTGACGATGTGGGCGCGGCGCGTCTGGTTGATGCGGTGGAGCATGGCCGCCATGGTGGTGCTCTTGCCGTTGCCGGTGGCGCCGGTGACCAGGATCAAGCCGCGCCGGGCGAGGCAGATGTCGTCGAGGCAGGTGGGCAGGTTGAGCTGCTCGAAGTTGCGGATGTAGAGCGGGATGACCCGCAAGACCACGCCCACGTAGCCTTGCTGCCAGAAGATCGTGGCGCGGAAGCGGCTTACGCCCTCGATCGTATAGGTGAGGTCGCGCTCGACCCTCGTCTTGTGGAACTCCGCGTAGCTGTCGCCGAGCATGATGGTGGCGATGGCCTCGGTGTCCTCGGGGCGGAGCGGGGGGTACTTGGCGGGCAAGAGGTCGCCTTGCAGGCGCAGGTGCGGCGGGTGGCCTACCTCGAAGTGCAGGTCGCTGATGCCGCGCTCGACGCCGAACTGCAAGATGCGCTCGAACGCCGCCCGATCCATGACCGGGACCTCGGCCACAGGGCTCGGAGAGGAGGTGGTGTCTTCGGTGCTCACGCTTGGGAGCTTACCGGCACGCGCGCCCGGTTCGCAAGCCTGCGCGTGTTTTGGGCCTCGGTGAAAAACCCCTTACGCCACGCCAGCAGCCGCGATGCCAATTGCGGGCAGCGGGTGAGATTTTTGG
>CAYXQW010000076.1:3375-9263 GCA_964466695.1 uncultured Bdellovibrionales bacterium | reverse complement strand
TATTGCTGATCCCCGATTTCATCGTTGTTCTAGAATGACCCACTACGAAATGACAAGAACCGAGTGTATCCGGGAAATACCTTTTTGGTCGGGGCGGCGGGATTCGAACTCGCGACCCCTTGCTCCCAAAGCAAGTGCTCTAACCAGGCTGAGCTACGCCCCGACTCGGCGCTTCATTTAATACGCGCGCGCGCTCGTCACAACTACCATTCGTCGCGCACGTCTTTTCTATTTGACCGGGCCTGCCGCGCTTCATATATACGCAAACCGCGCCCGGGTGGCGGAACTGGCAGACGCACTAGGTTCAGGTCCTAGCGGTGGCAACATCGTGGAGGTTCAAATCCTCTCCCGGGCACCATCGCTGCTACAACCAGGCAATCGTTCATGAAGCTCCTCGCATTGTTGGCGTTGTTGTCGCCGGATCTTGCTGGCGCCGAGCGTGCGAGCCTCGCCTTCGAGAAGTATGTGCTCGAGAGCAACGGGCTCGAGGTCATCCTGAGCGAAGACCATGCCTTGCCGATCGTGGCTGTGAATGTCTGGTACCGCGTAGGCCCGCGCCACGAGGCCGCCGGGAGCTCGGGGTTCGCGCACCTGTTCGAGCACCTCATGTTTCAAGGCTCGCAGCACGTCGGCGACGACGAGTATTTCAAGCTCCTCGACGGCGTGGGTGGGAGCCAGGTCAACGGCACCACGGGCTTCGATCGCACCAACTACTTCGCCACCGTGCCGCGCCACCAGCTCCCGCTCGTGTTGTGGCTCGAGAGCGATCGGATGGGCTTTTTGCGCGAGGCTTTGACGCAACAGAAGCTCGACAACCAGCGTGCGGTGGTGATGAACGAGCGCCGCCAGACGGTGGAGAACACCCCGTACGGCCTGAGCGATGAGCTGCTCATGCACCTTTTGTTCCCCTCGGGGCACCCCTACTACGGCAACATCATCGGCTCGATGCAGGACCTCGCGAGCGCCACGCTTCGCGACGTCGAGGACTTCTACGAGCGCCGCTACGCCCCGGCCAACGCCACGCTTACGGTCGTGGGCGATATCGATATCGAAGAGACCAAAGCCTTGATCGCGCGCTACTTCGGCGCTCTGCCGCGCCGCGCGGTCACGCCGCCACCCGCGGTGCCAAAGGTCGCGATAGCGAGCGAGCAGCGACAGGTGCTCGCCGAAGCGGTGAGGCTGCCGCGGCTCGCCATGGGTTGGCTCTCGCCCGAGGCCTTCGCCGAGGGTGACGCCGAGTGCGATATCTTGGCGCTAATCCTGGGCGGAGGTTACGCGAGCCGCCTCTACCGGAGGCTCGTATACGAGCTCGAGATCGCGCAGGACGTCGCCGCGAGCCAGCACTCCTTGGAGCTCTCCTCGATCTTTCGTGTCGAGGTCCTGGGTAAGGAGGGCATAGATCCGAGCACCCTCGAGGTCGAGACGCACAAGGTGCTCGAGGAGCTTCGCGCGACGCCGCCCTCGATCGAGGAGGTCACGCGCGCGCGCCATCAGATCGTCACCATGCTGATCTCGTCCTTGCAAAACATCGGCGGCAGCAGCGGCAAGGCCGATGCCTTGAGCCGCTACAACTACTACACGGGCGATCCGGGGTACTTGCCGCGCGACCTTGCGCGCTACGACGCCATAACCCAGGAGGCCGTCATGCGCACGGCAAAGCGCGTGCTCGCGCCGTCGGCGCGTGCGGTGGTCGTGACCGTGCCGCGATGGTAAGCGTTCACGGGGGTATCGCGACAACGGCTGTAAGTAGGCGTAGACGCGAAGGATCTGGCTTTGCCAGTCCTGAGCGTGGGGGCCAGGGGGTCCGCAGAGGCGCGCCTAAAACGATCGATAAAAGCTGGAGAATTTCTCGCGCCGGGCGGGACCCCCTGAACGGTAACCCGCGATGAAGATCCTCTCGTTCTGCTTTTTGCTCCTTGCTCTCTTGCCGGCGTGTCGTACGGCGCCACCCGTCGCGGCGCGCGTCCGCCCCGAGCCCCTGGGGCCGGCGCCCATGATGACGGCGCCGTCATACGAGGCGCGTCGGCTCGCCAACGGGCTCGCCTTGCAGGTCGTCTCCAAGCGCGACTTGCCGCTCGTCAACGTGACGCTGGTGATCCGCGGCGGCAGCGCCGCCGATCCCGCCGACCTGCCGGGTCTCACCGGCTTTCTGGGGGAGCTTTTGCGGGCCGGCACCGCCGAGCGTGAAGAGGTGGACCTCGCCATCGAGGAGCAGGGTGGCCACCTCTCGATCAGGGTGGAGCAAGACTCTACGAGCTTGAGCGTCACTGTCTTGTCGCGTCACCTCGCCCCCATCTTGGATATCTTGGCCGACGTGGTCAAAGGCTCGCGCTTCGCCGCGCCCGACATCGAGCGGGTGCGCGCGTTGCGGCGTTCAGCGCTCTACGCCGAGGGCGACGATCCCGAGGCGCTCGCGAGCCGCCTGGCTCGTAAAGTGCTCTTTGGCGACCACCCCTACGGCCACAGCTCGCTCGGCACCGAGGCCGCGCTCGCGCGTATCGATCGTGACGCGCTCGTGGCTTATGCGCGCCGGCACCTGCGGCCACGCGCCGCCACGCTCCTCGTCGTAGGTGACGTCGAGCTCGAGGCCGCTTATGCCGCGGCCAGCGAGGCCTTTCGTGCTTGGCGCGGTGATGACGGTGAGGCACCGCCGCCCGAGGCGCTCGTGCCCGAAGAGCGCCGCCTCCTGTTCGTGCCGCGCGCGGGCGCGGCGCAGTCGCAGCTTTGGGTCACGGGCCTCGGCATCGCGCGGCGTGACCCCGATCTGTACGCGGTGGTGGTGCTGAACGAGATCTTGGGCGGGATGTTCAACAGCCGCCTCAACACGAGGCTGCGCGAGGAGCTCGGCTACACCTACGGCGCCTACTCCTACTTCGACACCGCGCGGGCGCCGGGCGCCTTCGTCATCGGCGCCGCGGTGCAAAGCGACGCCACGGCCGACTCCTTGCGCGTGATCTTGCACGAGCTTACGGCCCTGGCCGCGCGCGCGCCGAGCGAGGAGGAGCTTAAGCGCGCCAAGGAAGGCTTCGCGCTCTCTCTGCCGAGCCGCTTTCAAACGGTGGGCGGCATCGCGCGCACGATGAGCAGCCTGTTCGTCTACGACCTCGAGCCCGACTTCTACCGTGAGCTGCCATGGCGGGTCCTCGCGGTCGGCGCGGCGGAGGTCTTGCGCGTCGCCAAGAAGTACCTCCGCCCGCAGGAGGTCTCGGTAGTGGTGGTGGGTGATGACGTGGCCGTAGAAGAGCTCGAGGCTCTTGGGCTCGGGGTCTTCGAGCGGTTGGACCAGGCGGGGTCGTGAGCGTGGGTCTGGTGATCGCGCCCTTGCTGCTCGCGCTCGCGGCCGGGAGCTACGAGCGCTTCGTGAAGCCTCCCACGTCGTGGCCCATCGAGCGGCGCGTGGCGCGAGTCGTAAAGCAGCTCGGCGAACGCCGTGGCCTCTCTCTCGAGGAAGACAACCGCCTCATCTGGGTGGCGAGGAGCGGCCTTGCGCAGGTGCCGCGCGTGGCCGGAGATCGCATCGAGCTCGACGCCTTACGGAGCCGCGCGTACAGGCTCGGCTGGACCGACGGCGAGCTCTGCGCCGTGGCGCTGCGCGTCCAAAAGACAGGAGATCTGGAGGAGGCGCTCGGTCGCGAGCTCGACGCCCGCCTCGGCGCGATGGTGCCCACGCACACGGGCTTCGCCGCCCGTGGCGACGGCGACGATACCGTGGTGTTGGTCATGTTCTCGCGGCGCCTCGTGCAGCTCTGGCCGCTCGCCGCGCAGGTGCGCCGCCGCCAGCAGCTCGTGGTCGCCGGGACGGTCATCGCCGAGGGCGCGCGCGCGCTCGAGGTGATCGTGGGCCGCCCGGGCGGCAAGGTCGTGCGACGTAAGGTGCCGTTACAGGGGGCGGAGTTTACGACCACCGTCGATGTTGGGGCCAAGGCTGGGGTCATGCTGCTCCAGCTCGTCATCGAGCGTGGCCTCGGGCCCGAGGTCGCCGCGCAGTTCCCCGTGGGGGTCGCGGAGCTGCCGCGGGAGTGGGTCGGCGTCATCCCCGAGGTGGAGGACGACGGCGATCCTGGCTCCGACGCCGAGGGACTTGGGCGGCGTTTGACCGCGCTGGTCTTGGGCGCGCGCAAGGCCGCGCGGGTTGGGCTGCCGGCCGCGAGCGCCCAGCTCGACGGCGTCGCGCGCGCGCACCTCGATGACATGCGCCGCCACGGGTTCTTCGCGCACGTCTCGCCGTCGGCGGGAGATCTCAAACAGCGGCTCGCGGCGCGGGGCATCAAGGTGGCGCGTGCCCTCGAGAACCTCGCGCGGGCGCGCGACGCCGAAGAGGTCTTGCGCCAGTGGCTCACAAGCCCGGCGCACCGGGCGAACTTGCTCGACGCCGACGTCGACGCGCTCGGCGTCGCGATCGAGCCCATAGGCAATGACGAGGTCCTGGCCGTGTTGGTGATGACCCGGCGAGGTTTGTGAGGAGCTTCACTTGCATCCTTCCTTACGCACCAAGCTGGTCTACGCGCTCTTGGCGTCGGTCGTGCTCGCCGGCGCGTGGCTCCGTTTCTTAGGGCTCACTGCCTACGGCATCTGGTTCGACGAGTGGCTCACCATCGAGCAGTCCACCCGCCCGACGCTAATGGAAGCGATCACCGCCTCGGGCACGCACCCGCCGCTCATGCGTCTTTTCGTGCGGGCCTCGATCGCCTGCTTCGGTGAGCACGGCGTCCCCGGGGGGTACGATCTCGCGGCGCGGCTGCCGAGCGCCGTGCTCGGCATCCTCGGCATCGTCATGGTGTTCGTCTTCGCGCGCCGCTTTTCGTCGGGCAGCCGGACGGTGGGGCTTCTGGCTGCGGCGTTCTACGCGCTCTCTCCTTACGGTGTCTATTACGGCCAGGAGGCGCGCTACTACGCGGGCATGGTGCTCTTCGCCGCCTGGGCGCTGCACGGCATGGCGTGGCTGCGCGAGGACATGCGGTCTCTTCGGCGCCAGGCGTATATGTTCTTGCCTCTGGCTTTGGGGATCTACAACCACCACCTCTTCGCCGTGCTCTTCGTCGCGACCTTCGCCTGCATGGTCCCCGCGATCTTCGAAGACCCGAGGCGCCATTGGCGCCTCGGTCTGCCGTGGCTCCTTACGGGCCTCGCCTTTATCCCGTGGTTCTTCTGCCTCTTGGCGAACATGGATGGCCAGGAGCGCGCGTGGATGCCGGGTCTCGCGAGGCAATGGCTGGACACGGGCGTCGCGTTCTTCACCGGCCGCATCGGGGCCTATCATCTCAGTGAGGTGTGGCGTGGGCGCGCGTTCCTCGCGCCGCTGACGGTCGCGTCGTGGGGGCTCTTCGCCCTCGGCCTCGGAGTGCACCTCGCGCGCCGCCGCCCGGCGAGGTGGCAGATCCTCTCGATCCTCGCCTTCTCTTTGCTCTTCACCTCGCTCTCGCACCACTTCCTGGTGACGGCGCGCTTCTTTCATCACAAGTATCTCGCGTTTGTGTTCCCGCTCTTTTGCCTCTTCATAGGAGAGCTCGGCGCGTACGTGCTCAGGCCGAGCTGGGGATGGCGGCGCGCCGCGCGGCCCACCGTGCTCTGGCTCTCGGTCGCGTTCGCGACTGCGGCCGGCGCGTATTTTGTCCTCCCCAATACCTTTGAGGCTATGCGCCGCATGCGTCCCGGGGCCGCGAATCCTTTTCACAAGGAGGGATATCGCGAGGCGGCGCGCTGGATCGAGGCGAACCGCGACCGCGACACCATGGTGGTCGTCTTCGACCCCTTCAGGCGACGCAACAACGCGGGCGTGCTCGCATATTACGGGCTCTCGTCGCCGTACGTGCTCTTTACGAGCAAGCACCTCCGCGAGGCGGGCAGCTTCGAGCATGACCATCGAGGCGAGCTTGCGCGCGCCGAGG
>CAYXQW010000076.1:0-3365 GCA_964466695.1 uncultured Bdellovibrionales bacterium | reverse complement strand
CTCTTGGTGGTCACCGCGCACTGCACCGAGGAGGAGCGGGCCGCCGTCTTGACCATGACCGCGTATGGCTTCCCCGAGCGGCGCGAGACGCTGCGCTTTTCCGGGGCCGAGGGGACGCTCGAGGCGACGGTGTTCGCGCGCCGCGCGCACGATTGACCGTGCGGGTGGTGGATGTTATCGAGCGCGCCCGGTTGAGTTAGCTAAAGGAGCGAGCCATGGCCATAACCGACGCAGGCGAGATATTCGACACCCGGATCCCCGAGCGGTTGCGCACCAGGCCGGAGCTCATCGAGAAGGTCAACGCGACGTACAAGTTCGTGGTGAGCGGCGAGGGCGGCGGCACGTGGGTGGTGGATCTCACGCAGCCTGGGGGTAAAGTCGTCGCCGGCGACAGCGGCGCGATGTGCACCATCACGGTCGGGGCGAAAGATCTCATCGATATCGTCAACGGCAAGCTCGGCGCTACGGCCGCCTTCATGACAGGCAAGCTCAAGGTCGCGGGTGACATGGGGCTCGCGCTCAAGCTCGGCACCTTGCTTGCCTGAGACGCGCGGCGGCGCGCGCGAGGCCCTCGAGATCGACGGCCTCGGCGCTGACGGAGAAGGGGTAGGTCGCCTCGACGATGGGCGCGTGGCCTTCGTGTTCGGCGCGTTGCCCGGTGATCTCGTAAGCGCTCGCATAACTCACCTCGGCTCGAAGGTAGTGCGCGCCGAGCTCGCCGAGATCTTACGACCATCTCCTCGGCGAAGACCGAGCCCGTGCGGCACGGCGGCGTGCACCAACTGCGCGCTGCGCGAGCTCTCCCTCGAGACGCAGCGCGAGCACAAGCGCCGTCGGGTCGTAGAGGCGCTCCGGCGCATCGGCAAGCTCGACATCGAGGATATCCTCCCACCCCTAACGGGCGAGGGCGACGGCTTGACGTATCGGCACCGCGTGCGCCTGCACGTCGCCGAGAGAGGTGGCTTCGCGCTCGGCTATCACGCGCGCAAGAGCCACGAGCTCGTCACCTTCGACTCGTGCCCGGTGATGTGGCCCGAGCTCATGCAGGTGGTGCGGCGCTTGCGCGAGGTCCTCGCCGAGCCGCCTTACGCCGCAATGATCCGCGAGGTCGAGGTAGCATACTCGCGATGCGAGCAGGCGGCCTCGGTGCTCCTCGTCTGTAGCAAGGCGTGGCGTGGTGGCGACGATGTTCTCGCTCGCCTGCGAGCGCACGGCGTTCGTAGCCTCATGGTGCGCTCTCCGGGCGAGACGCGGATCTTTGGTCGCGAGGCCTTGCGCTACGATTATGTGCCGGACCTCGAGCTCTCGTTCGCCCCGGGCTCGTTCACCCAGGCGAACCCCGAGGTAAACCGCCGCCTGGTCGCGGCCGTGACCGCGGCGGCGCGACCTTGCGGCAGCGAGCCCATGCTCGAGCTCTACGCCGGTGTGGGGAACTTCTCGCTCGCGCTCGCGCGCGACGGCCGGCACGTCACGGCCGTGGAGGGTAACCAAGGCGCCGCGCACAGGTGCCAGCAGAACGCCGCGCGCGCGGGGCTCGCCCTCGCGGTGCATCACGATACGGACCTCGCGTGGGCCGCGCGCCTCGAGGAGTTTTATGCGCTCGTGCTCGATCCGCCGCGCGCAGGAGCGAAGGACATCATAAAGAGCGCCGCCGCGAGCCGCGCGCTTACGCGCGTGATCTACGTGAGCTGCGATCCCGCCACCGCCGCGCGTGATCTCGCGGCCCTCGCGGCCGGCGGCTTCGTCATCGAGCGCGCCTTGGCCTTCGATATGTTCCCGATGACGCCGCATGTCGAGACCATGTTCTGCCTTACGCGCTGACAGCGACCGATCGCATTCTACAGCGAGGGTTTTTGCCCCACGACGCGGATGCTCGCCACCTTGCCGGCGAGCGTCTCGGTGACACGTCGGATCTTTTCTTTCGGTAGCGTCTCGGACCCGCAGCAGCAACCGCCGCCGGCCTCCGAGTCGAGCAGAGCGGCGAGCTGCGCGTCGTCGTAGACCAGCCGATCGCGGACCTCGACGCCGGCAAGGCCAGCATCACGGAGCCCCGCGAGATAGTCCCCCTCGGGCAGCGCGCCCGAGATGCACGCCGAGTAGAGCATCCCCTCGGCCTTGATCCACTCGGGCATCGGCTCGGCGATGATGTCCGAGATGGAGAAGCGACCGCCTACTTTGAGCACCCGGTAAAGCTCGGCGAAGACGCGCGGTTTCTCGGGGGAGAGGTTGATGACGCAGTTCGAGACGACGAAGTCGACGGACCCGGACTCGACCGGCAGGTCCTCGATGATGCCTTCTCGCACCTCGACGTTCGTGAGCCCCGCGGCCGCGGCGTTGGCGCGCGCGCGCTCGATCATCGCCAAGGTCATGTCGACCCCGATGACCCGGCCCGTAGGCCCCGTGAGCTTGGCCGCGAGCAAGAGATCGATGCCCGCGCCCGAGCCGAGGTCGAGCACGGTGTCGCCCTCGCGGATCTCGGCGAGCGCCACGGGATTGCCGCAGCCGAACGAGCTCGCCACGGCGTCGGCAGGGAGCGCCGCCAGCGCCTCGCGGCTATAACCTGCCAAAGTGGCGAGCACGCCCTTTTGGGCTGGACCCGAGCAGCAGCCGCCGCTGGCCGAGGTCTGCTCGACGGCGCGGGCGTAGGTCTTCGAGACAGTCTTACGGATATCTTTGGGGTGGTTCATGACTTGACCTCTGTTTGAAAGTAGCGGCGCCCGAGCCAGAGCGCCACGTGGACCAGGCCGATCAACACCGGCACCTCGACCAGCGGCCCGATGACCGCCGCCAGCGCGCCGCCATGGTCGATACCGAACGTGGCGATCGCCACCGCGATGGCGAGCTCGAAGTTGTTCGAGGCCGCGGTGAACGACAGCGTCGTCGCCTGGCCGTAGCTCGCGCCGACCTTCTTCGACATGAAAAACGAGATGAAGAACATCAGCACGAAGTAGATGAGCAGCGGGATCGCGATGCGCACCACATCGAGCGGCAACTCGACGATCTTCTCGCCCTTGAGCGAGAACATCACGACGATGGTGAAGAGGAGCGCCACCAGCGTGATCGGGCTGATCTTGGGGATGAATTTGGTGTGGTACCAGTCCTTGCTCTTCAGCTTGATGAGCGAGAAGCGCGTGATGACGCCGGCGAGGAACGGAATGCCGAGATAGATGAAGACGCTCTTCGCGATCTCCCCGATGGTGATGTTGACGGTCACGCCCTGGACGCCGAACCAGGTCGGCACCACCGTGATGAAGACGTAGGCGTAGAGCGAGAAGAAGAGCACCTGGAAGATCGAGTTGAAGGCCACGAGGCCCGCGCAGTACTCGGTGTCGCCTTTGGCGAGGTCGTTCCAGACGATGACCATC
>CAYXQW010000075.1:0-10120 GCA_964466695.1 uncultured Bdellovibrionales bacterium | reverse complement strand
GAGGCGCTCGTCCGCGCGCGCTACTCCCCCGAGCCGAGCCCCGACACCGGCGCGCTGGTCTCGGCCATGCGTGGGGTCATCCCGTTCGCGAAGCTCGACAAGAAGGGCCTGCACCTCTTCGTCGCGCGTGTCCTCGCCGAGGCGCCCCGGGACTGGCGTCTCGTCAAGGACTTCCTCGTGCGGACCTATCCGCCCCCCTGGTCTTACGACGACGCCTTCACCTTCGCTCGCCTCTTCGCGGCCGACGGGAAGGTAAGCGGCGACGAGTGGCGCCTCGTCATGCAGGGCGAGCCCTGCGTCCGGTGCTTCGAGGAGCTCGCCGCCGTCCGCGATCACGGCGGGGAGAGCGAGCGGATCGCGCACATCGCCGCGGCCATCGTGAAGGTGCACGCGCAGGCGAGCCTCCGCAAGCAGAGCCCGCGGGTGCTCGACGGCGTCGAGCCCGAGCTGCTCCTGCGCGTCGAGCCCGAGCTCGCAAGCGAGGTCGCCGCGAGCGTCTTCACCTGGGATCGCCTCGAGCGCGCGCTCGAGAAGCTCTCGCTCGAAGGTGGCGGCAGCGCGCGCAAGGAGCTCCTCGCGCGGCTCATAAAGCAGCTCGAGATCGACGTCGCCAAAGCGCGGTGCGACCAGCTCGACTCCAAGCTGAGCACGCTCGAGCGGGAGGGCGCGGACACCCGCCGCTTCGAGGCCGCGCTGTGTCGCTGCCTCGAGGGCTCGAAGAGCTCCCGACGGGTGGGCGAGCTCGACGAGCTGTATCTGCGGCTCATCGAATGGAAAGCGAGCTGCGTCCAGAAGGGAGGCGAGTCATGATCCTCTTGTTGCTCGCGGCGCTCGGCGCCACACCCGACTATTGCGCGTGGCACGAGCCTGCGGCCCGCTTCCCCATGCTCAGCCATGACGAACGCGGGGACACCTGGAAGATCCACCGCCGCTACGGCGCGTTGTGGGCGCGCTGCGCGCTCGATCGGGGCGCCAAGCCGCCGGTGCTGCTCGTGGTGGCGCGCGAGGGAGGCGATCGACGCGTGCTCCTCGAAAAGACGATCGAGCTGCGCCCGAGCCTCGACCCGGAAAGCATCGCCGAAATCTCCGAGACGTTCCGCCCCTGCGACCGAGACCCGCCCAACCGGCGCGCGCGCGGCGCCGTGCTCGAAGGGCCCACGGGGAGACGCCGCTGGAAGAACCCGCGCACGATCGAGGTGGAGCTCGTCGCGCAGGGCCCCCTCGCCCCCCTCTCCTTCAAGGCGCGGGCCGAGGCGTTGTGCGACGCCTGCGTCACCGAGAAGGGCACGGCCTCCATCAGCAACTACGTCCGCGAGAAGAACGAGACGCGCTTCTATGTCTCCGTACCCAAGGAGCGCTTCGCCTGCGCGCGCGGCGGCGGCCGCATGATCTTGCGACGCTACTGGGCCGACGCCGGCACAAAGGAGTGGTCCCCGCTCGTCCCCGACGACGTCGTGGACAATCTCGAGGAGAAGCTCCGACCAAAGGAGGAGACGATGTTCTTCGAGTCCCTCGCGCCCGCTTCTCGCTTCTGCCGTCCCGGAAAGACTTACATCTGGGAGGTCATCGGCATCGACGAATACTCGACGATCGTCAACCGCTCGAGCTACGGCCCCTCGGCGCACATCCGCCGCGCCGAGATCGAGTTTCTGAAGTGCAAGTAAGGGCACGGCGCTGATACCATACCTTCCGACTTCACCCGGCTTTGCACCTCATGAGCTTTGAACCAAGAGAGACCAAGAAGAAGACGAGGACGCGACGCATCGCGAGGCGGGTGCTCCAAGTCGCGGTCGCCGCCGCCGCGCTCGTGCTCGTCGCGGCCTTGGGTCTTCGCCTCTACTTGAGCGACGCGCGCCTTCGCGACCTCGCGCGGGCCGAGCTTGCAAGCGCGCTCGGCGTCGAGGTGCGCCTCGAAGAGCTCCGCTTCTCTCTCTTGCACGGGATCGAGCTTACGGGCCTTGGCCTCTCGCCGCCGGAGGGCTTTACGCACCCGCCGCTTAAGGCCGAGCGCCTCGCCTTGCGCTGGTCGCTCTTCGAGCTCTTGCGGCTGCGCGTGGTCATCGACGAGGTGGCGGTCGAGGGCTTGCACCTCGTGCTCGAGGAGAACGAGCGCGGCCGCGCGCTCGACGCCATGCTGCCAAAGAAGGCCCCCTCCAAGCCTGCGCCACCCGCGCCGCGCGCGGCAGAAAAGCCCGCTCCCGCCGAGAGCGCCTCCTTTAAAGGGCTCTCCTTACCGCTCCGGGTGATCATTCACCGCATCGCCATCACCAAGCTTCAGGCAGAGCTAAAAACCCCGGGGCTCTCGGCCCACCTCGACGAGCTCAACCTCGAGGGCAGCTTCGATGGCCTCGGTGAGGCGCTCGCGCTCGACCTCTGGCTCGGGCTCGGCGAGCGCGCGGCGGGCGGCGCGCCCTCGCGGATAGCGCTTACGCGCGCGGAGCCGCGTCTCGCGCTCGAGGCTTTCACCCGTCTCGGGATCCATATAACGAGCACGAGCCTACGCGACCTTACGGTGAAGCTCGGGCTCGAAAACCACGCGCGCGTAAGCGCACCCTACGACCTGCCCCCCATCGACGCCACCCTCGAGGCCGCGCTCGCGCTCGACCTCTTCGCCCAAACCGCCGAGCTTGCGCCGTGCGTCTTTACGCTCGGCCAAAACACCTTGCTCGAGCTCGGCGCGACGCTCTCGGAGGTGCTCTCGCATAAGCTCGCGCTCGCGCTTACGACCACGCGCTTGCAGGTAGACCTAGACGAGCTCGCCGCGTTCGTGGCCGCGGTCATGCCGGGCACGACGATCGGCGGCAAGCTCGAGCTCGAGCTTGCGCCGCTCAAGGTCACGCTCGGCAATCCCCGAGGAGACCTCCCCGCGGCGCACCTGCGCTTACGCTTTACGCGCGTCGCGGCCGCGACCGCCCGCCAGCGGGTCGCGGGACTCGACGGCGAGCTCACCTTGAAGACCGAAGGTGACGAGGCTCACCTAGCGCTCGCGCTCGACGTCGCGCGCCTCGCCGACGCCCAAAACGACGTGCGCGGCTTGACCTTGCAGCTCGACGTCACGACGCCGCTCGCGCTCGTCTTTACGGGCAGCGCCGCAGAGCCCCTGCGCGCGAGCTTGCGCCTCTCTTTCGAAGACCTCACCGCCGCGAGCGCCGCGCTCGCAAGGATGACGCTCACCATGGACGCCGCCGCGTGGGATCTTGCGGCCGCGCGCGCCGAGACGAAGCTCGCGCTCACCATAGGCGGCGCCACGCTCAAAGACGGGATCCTGATCCCTAAGGTCGAAGTCGCGCTCGACGCCCGCCGCGAGCGCGACGACTTCGACATCCGCCACCTGAACGTGAACATCACAGACCTCGCCGAGCTCTCGCTCAAAGGCGGCCTCGGGGCGCTCACCACCGAGGCCCCACGCTTTCGTGCGCTCGAGCTCGCTTTGACGCTGCCCGCGCTCGAGCGCGTACTCGCGCTCGCGCCCTCTAAGACGCGACCACCACAAGAGATCGAGGGCGCGCTTACGCTCTACGTGAAGGCCGACGGCGTGATCGATCGCGGCGCGCTTCTCGCCCGGGCGCGGCCGCCCGCCATCGACCCCATCACCGATCAGGCGAGCTGGCGCCGCGCGGTCATGAGCTACACCGAATATATGCAAGCCTTTGCGGCGTGGCTCGAGCGCGGGATGCCCTTTACCGCCTCGACGCGCCTCGTCCTAAAGCAGATCGCCTTGCGCGACGAGAAGAACGAGATCTCGGGCTTGGACCTCGACACCACCTTGGACCTCCTGCGGCACGGGCCGAAGCTACACCTCACGCTCGCGATCGACCGCATCGCGCGCCCCGTAGAAGCACGCGGCATAGCGCTCGACCTCAAGCTTACGACGAACGCCTACGACACCATCTTCGGCATGACGGCCAAGGTAGACTCGCTCGCGCACGGGGCCCTGCCCGCGCCGCTCGAGGACTTACGCTGCGAGGCCGGCGCCCGCTACCGGCTCGGCGGCGACCTCGCGCTCGATCGGATGAAGCTTACGGAGCGCGGGCAGGGCTTGCGCTTCGCGGCGAGCGGCGTGGTCGCGCGACCTCTGTCCGTGGCGCTCGAGCGCGGCTTCGAGCGCGCCGGGGCACCCGGGCTCGACGCGGCGTTCAGGGTGGACGTGGGCTACGGTCGCGCCGATGGCGTCGTACAGAAAGACGGGCTCGAGCTCAAAGGTCTCATAGACCTCGGCGCGTCGGTGCGCATGAGCGAGGGCAAGCTCGCGCTCATGGGCAAGCTCGCGGCCGACGCCTTCTCTTACGCCGCGGGCGCGACCCGCGTCGAAGACTTGAGCGGCGAATTCCCCTTCGCGCTCGAGCTGTTCGCCGGCCGGCACGACGAGGGGGTGGTGATCGCTCGTGAGCTCGGCTTTGGCGGCGGCGTCTTGTCTCTGCTCGTCGCGGGCGACGAGGGCCGGCGCGACGCCGTGCGCCCGGCGTACTACCAGCGCCTGCGCTCCTACCGCGCCGAGCGTGGGCTTCGCGCGAGGCTCATAAAGAGCGGCGCGATACAGCTCGCGGACTTTCGCTTGGACGGCGGCCTCGACGCCGGCCGCTTCTTTGCCGACGAGATCGGCATGCGCGTGCTCGGCGGCGACATCAGCGGCAACCTCGCGTTCGCGCTCACCCGCGACGCCGCTCTGCGCGGCGCGCTCGCCTTTGCCGTCTCGGGCATCGACGCGAGCAACTTCGAGCTCTTGCACCTTGCGCCAGGGCCAGACTCCGAGCTCAACGCCGACCTCACCCTCGGCTTCTTGTTCGCCAATCGGCAGCGCGACCTCTCGATGACGATGAACGTCACCAAGATCGGCGCCGACACCCTCGACCGCTTCTTGCAGCTCCTCGACCCCTCGGGCAAAGACAAGAACCTGCAGAGCACCCGCGATAACCTCGCCTTGGTGCGCATAAACGCGATGGCCATCTGGGTGCGCTACGAGAACCTCAACATGGACCTCTCCTACAGCACCAAGCTCCGCATCCCTTTCACCGACATAGGTTATCATCCGATCCCGCGCGAGCTCTTACGACGCTACTCGCTGAGCGAGCTGCTCGACGCTTCCTTGCAACCATCGATCGACGCCTTCTTGGCCAAGCCGCTCGGGTGGACAAATGAACGCTAAAGCTTGCGCGTGCGCGCTCTCTCTCGCCCTTACGGGCTGCATCACCGTCACCACGGTCAACATCGGCACCAAGACCTCGCTCGAGCGCCAGCTCATAGGCGAGCTCGAGCCGCTCACCGAGGAGGAGCTGCTCGCCGCCTCGGTGCGCGCGACGCCGCTGCTCGAGGGTGGCGCGCTCGCCGATCTGCAGGCCGCGGCGGTGGCGGCGAAGCGGCGCCAGGCGTTCAACCGCGACGACATCGCCCTCGCGAAGGAGCACGGCTGCTTAGGGGAAGCGCGAGGCGCCGCGCTCGTCGTGCTGCCCTGCAAGACCCCTCTCGACGAGGACGCCGCGGGGAGGCTCGCCGCGCTCGTCGAGGAGGAGAACAAAGATCGCGCCGCCATCATCGACTGGGCGCTGCGCGCCGACAGCTCCATGACCCCGATCGACAGACCCGAGCTCGTGCGCGTCTACCACCGTTTGCTCCTGCAGAACGCGCGTGCAGGCGAGCTCGTAGAGCGCGACGACGGCACCTTCGCCGAGCACACGCCATGAGCTTCGAGCTTTCGAGAACCCTCACGCTCTGCGCGAGCTTCATAGGCTGCGCGGCCCCGCACGCGCTCTTATCGCCTCCACCCCCAGCGGCCGGCGGCGAGGTGTTCCTCCAGCCTTCACCCGTGGTCGAATCTCCGGACGCCGACCTCGCGCCCTCCCTCTCCAATGACGCGCGGCGCGTCGTCTATGTCGCGAGCGGAGGCGGCAGCCTCGACATCTTCGTCCGACCCATGACGGGCGGCGCCTCCGAGCGCTTGACGGCCAACTCTACCGACGACACCGACCCCGTCTTCTCCCCCGACGGCAGGTCCATCGCCTGGGTGTCACGCGCGGACGACGTCAAGGGGGACGTCTGGATCATGGGCAGCGACGGCAAGAGCCAGCGGCGCTTGACCGATCGCAAGACCTCGGATCGCGCGCCGGCCTTCGCGGCCGACGGTCGCGCCATCTACTTCGGGGTGCTCGCCGAGGGCGCCGTGACCGAGCGCATCGACCGGCTCGAGCTTGAGACCTCGCTTAGCACCACTGTCGTCACCAAGGGTTGGGATCCTGCCCCCGCGCCCGACGGCGAGCACCTCTTCTTCTCGGCCCCGGGCGAGGACGGCCGCCCGCGGCTCTTCGTCATGCGCCTTCGCGACCGCCGGGTCGCGCCGCTCACCGACGGCAGCCACCTCGAGGGGATGGCGCGCGCGACCAGAGACGACGAGGGGATCGTGGTGGTGTTCTGCCGCTTCGTCGACGACCAGGACGGCAACGGCGTGGCCGACGCCGACGATCCGGCAAGCCTGTGGTCCGTGCGCTTCGACCCGCGGGTGCTCGACGGCGCCGCGACCGCGCCGGCCATCCCGCTCACCACCGGGGAGAACGGCGAGATCTTGCCGAGCGCGAGCGCAGGCTGGCTGCTCTTCACCGCCGGCCGCGGCCTGGACCTCGACGTCCAAGCCCTGCCGCTTTCGGGCACCATCAACCCCGCGGCGAGCGCCGCGGCCGTCCTCGAGGCTGCCCGCGCCGAGAGCTCTCCTGCCATAAAGCGCCTCGGTCTCCGTTACATCGTGGCCACGAGCCCAGAGCTCGTAGGCCCCGCCCGCTACGAGCTCGCGCGCGAGCTCGCCGAGCGCGGCAAGCTCGCCGACGCCATCGCCGAGCTCGATCGCATCGCGCCGAGCTTACGCGAGCCTGCCCTGGCGCCTGTCGCGAAGATCGAGATCGAGCGGCTACGCCTCTTGCAGCGTCTCGGCGGCAGGCTCTTGTTGCGCGAGGTCGCCGAACGGGACTTCGTGCGCGAACGCGCCGCACGAGCGGAGGAGATCTTCACTGCCACAGCCGAGCTTACCCCCGTGCGCGACCGCAAGCGCTCGTTCGACTGCGAGGTCGCGCTCGTCTTCGGGCGGAGGCAGGAGGCCATGGCGTGCCTCGCCGCGCTCGCCTTCGCCCCCGAGGTGACGCCCGAAGACGGCGCGCGCGCGCTCGATCGGCTGGGCGAGATCTACGCGGAGCTCTTCGACCTCGACGCCGTCGCCAGCAACAGCCGCGCGCTCTTTATGCGCTTCCCCACCGAGCGCTTCTACGTGCGACGCGCCGCCGCGAGGTGGATCGCCATGGCGCAAAAGGACGAAGCCCAAAGCCCGTTCGCGGCGCTCGCGGCCATCGCGCGGGAAGGAGCGGATAACCCGAGCGTCGCGGCCGAGGCCGAGCTCGCGCTCGCCGACCTCCAGGAGAGAGACGGCCGCGGCGCGGTGGCTATCGACTCATGGCGACACCTCGTCGCAAGCTACCCGCACGAGCGAGCCGCAGTGACAGAGGCGTTGACAAGGCTCGGACGCGCCGCCGAACGGCTCGGCGACGCCGAGGCCGCCCTCCTCGCCTACGAGCGGCTCCTCGCCGACTTCGGGCAGGCGCGCGCGACGCGCGCCGTGGCCAAGAGCGGGCTCGCGCGGATCGCCATACAGAAGGCCGAGCGTGAGGAGCGCGAGGGTAAGATCGAAGAGGCGGTTCAGAGCTACCTGCGGCTCTTGCGCGCCGACCGCGAGCTCGTGCGCGCGCACCGGCGCTTCATCTCCCTGTCGGCGCGTTCGGGGAGCCTCGCCGAGGTGCTCGCGCGCTACGAGCGCGAGGCGCAGAAGAAGCCGCGCGACAAGATCGCGCGCTACGGCTACGGCTACGCCCTCACCCACACGCGACCGCCGAGCCTCGACGCGGCTTCGCGCGAGCTTCTGGCCACGCTCGCCATCGACGCGCGCTTCGCCGCCGCGCACCTCACCTTGGGGTGGGTTCATGAGCGCCGCGAGGAGCTGCGACCGAACCGCGGCCACCTCGAGCGTGCGCTCGCGAGCTACGAGACCGCGGCCGCGCTTGTAAGCGCCACGAGCGAGCCTTCGCTTTGGGCGGCCGCCACGCTCAACCGCGGCAACGCGCTGCTCGCGCTCGGCAAGAGCGACCTCGCCTTCGCCGCCTACCTCGCGCGCGAGACGAGCGGCATCCCGCACGAGAGCGCGCTCTCGGAGCTCTTGTTCCGCGAGTCGTTCGCGCGCACGGCGCTTCGGCAAGAAGAGTACGACGTCGCCATCGACATGGCGGTCTTGGCCGAGCGCTCGTCGCGTACGCTCGCGGGGGAGCCGCGTCACAGCACCCTCGCCGCCCTGCTCGGCGCCACCTACCTGCTCACGAGCAACTACGAGGACGCCCGCCGCTTTTACGGCGAGGCCGTGCGGCAGTGCCGCGCGCGCAAGGACTGGCCACGGCTCGCGGCGCTCTTGCGCGGCCGCGCCCTGGCCGAGCAAGGCCTCGGCCTCTTCGACGACGCGCTCGCGACGACGTACGAGATCCTCGCGGCGCTCGCGCGCGGACACGCACCGAGCGAGCCGCCGCGCTCGCTGTTCCGCACCGAGATCCCCGGCAACCCGAGCAACGTCACCCGCGCCGTCTACGGCTTCTCACCGAGCCAGGAGGAGGAGCTGGCCCGCGCCATGGCGACCAAGGTCTTGCGCGAGCACGGCGATCTTACGCGCGCCCGCGCCTTCGACGCCGAGCGCCTTAGGCTCTTGCACAAGGCCCAAAAAGACAAGCTCCTCGGGCCGCGGATAGCGCTCGAGCTGCTCTACGCCAACAACGACAGCGCCTCTTTGGCCATGCGCGCGGGCGACCCCAAGAGCGCCGCGGCGCGGCTCGCGGAGGGGGTCGACATCGCGCACGCGAAGGCCTGGTGGTCGCAAGGAGCCGAGCTTTTAACCTCGCTCGCGTGGGTGTGGTCGCGCGGCGAGGTGCCTCCTGATGCCAAGCTGCTCGCGCGCATGCGTGACGTCGCGAAGGAGGGGCTCGCCATAAAAGACGACGAGCACACGCGGCGGCGGCTCGCGCGCTTCCTCTCTCTCTCCTTTCTCCAAGAAGCGAGCGCGCTCATCGAGGTGAAGCCCGGCGACGCCAAGGACAAGCTCGAAGACCTCATGGCGAGCCTCGATACGCGCGCGGGCTTACTCGCCGAGGCCTCTGCCCACGCCGAGCTGGCCGATGATGTGGGCTTGCTGCGCGCCACGGGCCATAAGCTCGAAGAGCTCCAAGGCGACGCGACGCCGCCTTCCTGGCGCGCAGAGCTCGATCTCGCGCTCGTCCTTACCGGGGACGAACGCGCGCGCACCTTACGACGCGCGGTGGATGCCTTCTTCGCCGAGCCCACGCCCGCCTACGCCCCCGAGCGGGCGCTGCTCCTCGCTCATGCCACGGAGCTCTTGTGTGAAAATGGCGAGCTCGAGCTCGCCTGGCGCCTGCTCGAGCGCGATCGTCTGCTCGGCCTCCGACCTCCACTCATGCGCGTCGCGCGCGGCGAGCTCGGCCGCGCGTGGGAAACGCTCCGCGATCTTCGCGGCGAGCCCGGCTACGGCGAGGCGCTCACGAAGGCCCCCGTGCTCGCGCGCGCGCTCGAGGGACATCCGACCACCCTCACAGAGCTCGGCGTCGCGCTCGGCGACGGCGTCTTCGTGCAAGTCTTCGCCCCCGCGCCGGGCGTGTGGCACTGGTTCGTCGTGCAGCGAGGCGAGCTTCTGCACGTAGCCACGCCTGCGCCCTCCCAAGGTGAGATCCCGCCGGGCGTCCTCGCCGCCCTCGGCGACGCGCACCGCCTTTTTTTGGATCTGGGTGAGCTCTATCCGCAACCGACCGCGCTCCTCACCGCCTCCGGCCGACCCCTCAAAGAAGCCTTCGAGATCATCGACGAACTCTCGGCGACCTACTTCATCGCGGCCACCGAGCAAAAGAGCCTCGCGCGGCACGACGCCATCGTGTTGAGCTCTTTGACCACGACCGCGCTCGCCGAGGTCGGTCGACAGCGGAGCCTCGTCGTCTTGGACCACCCCTCGCACCTGCAACCATCGCCTGCCGAGCGACCCGGCCTCGCGCAGCTCGTCTTCGTGGCCGAAGATGACCTACGCATAGACCTCGACACG
>CAYXQW010000074.1:0-10228 GCA_964466695.1 uncultured Bdellovibrionales bacterium | reverse complement strand
ACGGCTGCCACTGCGGACGCGGGCTGGAGATTCTGGCGCGGCGCGGCGTCGAGGGCGAAGGCATAGCTCCCACGACCCGCGGCGGTGAGCGCCGAGACCCCGGCGCTCGCGCGCGGCAGGCGGTCGGCGAGCGCGAGCCCCTTGGCCGGCGTCACGCGCAAGACGAGGTCTTCTACCGCCGTAGCGACGTCGTGCGTGATGAAGACGCGCGCGGGCGCGAGCGAGCCCGCCGCGACCGAGGTCTTGGCGAACGCGAAGCCGAGGTGGAGATCGCGCGCGACGCTGATGCTCGATACAAGCTCGTGCTCCGCGCACAGCGTGCCTACGAGCGCGGCGTGGATTGTGGCCACCGCAGGCTCGACCGGCGCCGTGTAAGTCGCCTCGAGGGCGCTCGACGTAAGCTCGCCTCCGCCCTCGAGCAGCGACCAGGTGACCTCGAGACCCGAGAGGTCTTGCCCGTCGCTCGCCTGCACGCGCAGGGTCGCGGTCTCGCCGGCGCTCACCTGATCGCGCGAGAGCACGATCGCGCAGGTGCGCGTTATAGGCTCGGACGCGACCGCGACGGCGAAGAGCGCGCTCGTGCTGGTGCCGTCCGGGTTCGCGTGCGTGGCGCGCAAGGTGAGGGTCAAAGGCGCGGGGGGCAGAGCGTCGATCACGAGCGCGGGGGGAGTCTCGCTCGCCCGAAACCACGCGCCGGCGAGGTCCTGGTAGGCTACGGACTCGACGCTCAAAAGCTCGAAGGTGGCTTGCCGTGGCTCGAACCCGCCGTGCGCGTTCTGCGCCTCGAGGACCTCGAGCTCGAACCTGCCCGGCGCCGAGATCTCGAGCGTGGGCGCGGCCGGGTGGAGCTGCCCCTCCGCGTCGCGCGCGGCGAGCACGAGCCCGCCATCAATCACCGCCTGCTCCACCGTAACGACCGCGGCGCCGGAGATGACCGGGGTCGTGTCCAAAGAGGCGAGAAGCTCGAGATCTCCCGGCGCGGGCGCGGCCGCGTTGACGGCCGCGATCTCGATGGTCACGGGCGCCTCCCCCGTGGCGACCACGGACGCAAAAGCGGCGAGCGCGCTGTCCGTACAGGAACCGAAGACCTCACCCCCCGCGGGCGCGGCGCGCCGGCACTGCAAAAGGCGCGCGAAGACCGCGCTGTCGAAGACGGCCTCGTTCAAAGGTCGCGGCCCCGTGGAGGTCAAAGCCTCGAGCGCGAGCGTGACGCGCGCTCCGAGGCGGGCGGCCGTGGTCAGAGACGGCGGCACGGGCACGAAGCGCAAGCCCGATGGCACCTCGGGGCTCGCGCAGAGATCCAAGCCGTCACCCGCCGGGTCGTAGGGGTAGGAGTTCGTTATGAGCCAATCGTCGCCCATGCGTAAGATCGGCAGGTCGTCACAAGCGGGCAAGGAGAGACGTACGTAGACGTAAAAAATCCCGGGCAACATGAAGCTGCTCTCGAAGAGGACGCGCTGCATCGTCACGCCGCTCGAAGGGTGCGTCCCCGCCTCCACGCGCATATGGTTGCCGCTCGGCAAGGCGAAGTCCTCCGCGCACACAAAGCCCGTAGCGCCGTATGAGCAGCTCGCGTTGAGGTAGGCGCTATCGACGATGGTGGAGAAGTTATTGTCGGCGACCGCCACGAGCGTAAAGCCCGCCGGCAGGTAGATATCGGCGACCGCGGCGCCTCCAAAGAGGTCGAGATCGAAGCGCACGACGTTGCCGTCGAAGACGGACGCGGGAGATTGATCGATATAGAGGCCCTGGCCGGACGCGGCCGCGGCGAAGAACGTAGCCACGGCGGCGGCTAAGAGGCTCGGCGCTATTCGAGGCGGAGCCACGCCGAAACTCCGGTCTCGCTGTCGGTCGCGACCACGTCGACGACCTGGCCTGTCTTGACGGGCACGTCATAGTCGAGCTCCGTCCCGCGCCCACCGAGCGGCCGCAGCTCGTCCTCCCCGACGAGCACCCGCACGCGCGCCGCCACCTCGTCGATCCCGCTCGTCGAGAGCCGCACGCGCCGCGAGGTGGCCGCACGACCGACGGGCGCAAGACGCAGCTCGGGCACGGACACGGACCGCCACGCGACGACGAGCTCTTTTTGCAACATGGGGACGGGCGGCGAAGCTTCGTCGCCCCGCAACAAGACGCGCTCGTCCTGCTCCATGTCGACGAAGCTCAAGAGCGCGTTTGCAGGCAAGCTCTCGGGCAAGGCCAAAGTCACGCCCTCCGGCGCGGGCGAGAGGTGCGCGCGCCACACGACGGCCCCGCGCGCGTCGCGCGCCAAGAGCTCGCCCTCGCACATCACCCCGCGCCCATCCGCGACAGTCACCCGATCACCCTTCGCGTGCAAGCGCGCCTCGACACAGCGCCGCGCCCGCGGCACGAGCACGACGCGACCTATGACGGAGGCTGGCTTCGCGCGCGGCTTAAGCGTCGCGTGGTAGAGGCCGGGAGCTTGCTCGCGCAAGGCTTGCGACGCATCACCGAGCTGCAAGAAAGCCAGATGACCTGCGGCCGCGTTCCCCACTTCGTCGCTCGAGATGAGCCTCACGTCCACCGGGCTATGCCCATCGGCCACGGGGAGCGCGGGCTCGAGCGTGAGCTCCTGACGCGCGGGCGGACCCGCCATGAGCGGCACCACGAAGGAGGTCTCGCTTTTGCGTCCGTCGCCCATGAGGGTGACCACATCCTTGCCGTCACCGAGCTTTGCGGGCGGACGGTAGCGAAAGCGCACGAGCCCCGGCGCGATAACCTCGCGGCGCCCGAGCGTGCCGCGCTCGGCCTTGGCCACGACCGCGACCGGCAAGGGTGCCCCCGCAGGACCGAGGCTCGTGACATAGAGCCAGCCCGAAGCGGCGTCGCTCGCCCTGAGCACCTCGGGGAAGACCCGCGCGGCGAGCCGCTCTACCTCGGGCAAATAGAGGTTGATCCGCGAACGCGAGGAGTTGCCGAGCGGATCTTTGGCGATCGCCGTCGCCCAACCCTGACCGGGATCTACCTCGATCGGCAACACGAAGCCCCCGGTCGCATCGGCCGTGATGGGACCGAACTCCGCGCGCCCGACCTCGACGCGCACGGTCGACCCCGGCTTGCTCGTGCCGCGAAGATCCAGGCTCCCGACCAAGGTGAGGACCGCGAAGGCGAGCTCGGGCGCCTGCGCCTCCGCGGTGACGTCGGCCACGCTCAACACCGCGTAGCGCGGAAAAAGATCCTCCGGCGGCGACCACGAGGCGCGCCAGTGTCCTTCGCTCACGGCCCAAAGACCGCTCACGGTACCCACGGTAGCATCGAGGTGAAGGTTCGCCGTCTGTAGGCCCGGCCGCGCGCCGAAGACCTCCACCTCCACCGCCCTTTGCGCCGCCCCCCCCAACACCACCCGCGCCGGGCTCACCTTCAAGCTCAAGCGCTCATCAGCCGAAGCGCCGAACGTCAAGCCAACGATGAGCGCAAAAACCGAAGTAGTCGCCACACGCAAATCTAACCTCGCGCGCGCGCGCTCACAACAAACAAAAAGGAGTGTACCGAAAGCTAGAATTCGTCGAAGCAGAGGCCGAGCCCGTCGCAGCCATGCTCGTGGCTGTGCCCCCGCCACTTCACGGTGGCCAACTTGAGCTTGTGGTCGCCCTCCTCGCGATAGTGCAGCAAGACCAGATCTCCGAGCTCGGGGTGATACGCCAAAGCATCGTCGTTTTGCGGCACCTCGTGGCGTTCGACCGCGAAGAAAGCACCGACCTCGCTCTCGTCTTGCACCGTCCCCACAAGCGAGCTGCCTCCGAGCCTACACTCGGCCGGGCGCTCGACCTTGTGCCGTAAGACCGCCCGCCTGTCGTCTTGTGCCAAAGCCAGCATTGCCATGTCGATCTCCGTAATAACCGTCTCCAGATTAGAGACAGAAAAAGTTAGCCTCGCAAGAACGATCTTTCAACGAAAAAAACGATCTTTCCTGTGTTATAGTTTGGAGATAGCCATGAGCATCCGTTTTCGCCGAGGACTATGGTCAGGTCTCGTACTGCTCGCGGCGTGCGGCTCGCGTCCCCCCTTCGTGGTGCTCACCATCGAAGATCCCAACGACACGGCGGCGAGCTTCGCCTCACTCCATGTCGGCACGAGCGACGACAACCTCACCTCGGTGTTCGTGAAACAAAAAACGCTCCCCCTCACCATCACGGTCACGAGCAAGAAGACCGGCGACAAGACCCTCCTGGCCGAGCTGCGCGACGCTACGGGCACAGCGCTCGCGCGCGGCATGACGAGCGCACGCTTCGCCGATCGCGGCACCCCGACGGCCGCCATCACCCTCGCCCGCGCGTGCGCAGAAAACCTCGACTGCGACGACGGCCTCTTCTGCACCGGCGAAGAGACCTGCACCGCGGAGGGTCTCTGCGCCCCCGGCACCCCGGCGTGCGTCGCCCCCTTCGCCTGCGTGACCATGACCTGCAACGAGGAGGCGCATAGCTGCGAGGCCGTGGTGGCGCACGCGGTCTGCGAGAGCGGGACCGCCTGCACCACAAACTACGGCTGCATCCCGTGCAGCCCCGCGCTCTGTCAAAGCGCCGAGTGGTGCAACATCGACACCGGCGACGCGCTCTATGGCGAGTGCCTGCCGTGCGGCACGCCGACGCACTGCGGCCCCACGTGCGTCGCGTGTCCGGAAACGACCCCGCTCTGCGCCGGCACCGCCGAAGGCTGCGTCTGCAACACGAGCCCGAGCCCGCGCGGCTCTTGCCCCCCGGGATCGTTTTGCGACGGCACCGCGTGCAGCCCTTGCAACACGAGGGCGCACTGCGGGCAAAACTGCCTGCCTTGCTCGGGCAACACCCCCATCTGCGGCGGCCCCGTGGCAGGCTGCATCACCGACGACTGCAGCGACAAACCCGACATGACCCGCTGCCAGACCGTCACCGACCCCGACCGCGAGTACGACATCTGCGCTGAAGGCGTCTGCGTCTCGCCCGGCTGCGGGCTGACAGCGTGCAGCCCGCCCGCGCCGAGCTTCGCGAGGTACGACGCCGACCCCTCCTGGCGCTACCACGACACCAGCCAGCGCACGTGCATCGACCCGGAGGGTAACATCGCGGAGTGTCCTGGCACCGCGGGCTCCGAGTCGTGCGCGAGCACCCCGTGCTGCGGCCAGGACGCGCAGTACGGCGCGGACGTGGTAGGCACCGACGCCACGCGCTTTCTGCGCTACGAGCCCGTCTTTGGATATCCCGTGGTCACGGACAACGCCACGGGTCTCATGTGGCAAGGCTGCCTGGCCGGCATGACGGGGGCCGATTGCGACCAGGGCGGCGGCTATCTACGGCGCGCGCCGACCGCGGCCGTCGCGCACTGCGAGAGCTCCACCTACGCGGGCTACCGCGACTGGCGCCTGGCCGATGTTTACGAGCTCGTCTCCGTCGCCGATTACGACACCCGCGCGCCCGCCTTCGACCACGAGATCTTCCCGAACCTCGACCGGCTGGCGGTGAATCTATGGACCTCCACCTTGCACTTCGAAAGTGGCGACTTCTGGTGGGCCTTGACCACCCACGAGGGCAGCGTGGGCTCCGTCTCGAGCAGCTATAGCTACGCCTTCTTGTGCGTGCGCTCCGGCCACGCCGTCGTCGCCCCGGTGGTGATAGATCGCTTCGTCTCGGAGCTTACGGGGACGGGCGCGCTCATCATCAATGATCAAAAGACCGGGCTTTCGTGGCAAGGCTGCGCCGCGGGGATGAGCGGCGAGAGCTGCACCGGCACGGCGGCCGCGTACGACTGGCCGGGGGCGCTCGCCTACTGCGAGGACCTCGAGCTGCAAGACCACATCGACTGGCGCCTGCCGAACAAGGCCGAGCTCTTGAGCCTCGTCAATCACCGGCGCGTAAACCCGGAGCCCGCCATCGACCCCATCTTCCTCGCGACGCCTACCGATACGTCGTTTTGGACCTCCACGCTCTACGCGAGCGATCCGCCCTACGCTTGGAGCAGCGCCTGGGCGATCATGTTCTTCAACGGCAGCAGCTCCTCTAGATCACGGGACACGAGCGGGCCCTACGTGCGATGCGTGCGCGACATCCTCGGGATCTAGCTGGTCGATGCGATCGATCCACCCGAAGAGGTCTTCTTCTTCGCCGTGCTGCAAGCGGGTGATGTAATCGTAGAACCGCCGGGCCAAGGGGCCGGTCTTGTTGCCGCCGACCGTGTACTGGCGGCCCTTGTAGCTCATCACTCCCACCGGCGAGATGACCGCCGCCGTGCCGGTGCCGAAGCACTCCTGCATCGAGCCGTCCTCGATCGTCGTTACGACCTCGTCCATGGTGATGGGCCGCTCGGTGACCTTGACGCCAAAGTGCCGGGCGATGGTGATGACCGAGTCGCGCGTCACCCCCGCGAGGATGGTGCCGGCGAGCGGCGGCGTTATGAGCTCGTCCTTGATGACGAAGAAGATGTTCATCGTGCCCACCTCTTCGACGTAGCGGCGCTCGAGGGCGTCGAGCCAGAGCACCTGCGTAAAGCCCTTGGCCGCGGCGCGCGCCTGCGCCCGCAGCGAGTGGACGTAGTTCGCCGCGGTCTTCGCCTCGCCGAGCCCGCCGCGCACGACACGCACGTCCTCCTCCTCGACGAGGATGCTCACGGGGCCGAACCCCTCGCGATAATACGCGCCGACCGGGCTCGCCATGACGTAGAAGAGGTGCTCGTCGGCCGGGTGGACGCCGAGGTAGCGATCGGTCGCGATGATGTTCGGGCGGACGTACAAAGAGCAGCCCGGCGCGCGCGGGATGAAGCCTTGCTCGAGCAGCACCAGAGTCTTTATGGCGCGGCCGAAGAGATCCTCGTCGACGCAGGTCATCATGATGCGCTCGCACGACTTGCGCATGCGCTCGGCGTTCTTCTGCCAGCGAAAGAGGTAGATCTTGTCGTCCGCCGTGCGATAGGCCTTCAGCCCCTCGAACACCATCTGCCCGTAGTGCAAGGCTACCGCCGCCGGGCTCAACCGCAGATCCTCGAGGGGACCTATGCGCGCGTCGCGAAAGCCCTCGCCGCGCTTCCAGGTGACGCTCATCATGTGATCCGTAAACACGCGGCCGAAGCCGAGGTCGTCGGGCGAAGGCACGCGGTCAACGCTCGAGGTCTCACAGCGATGAATGGCGATGGGGATTCTGTCCATGAGGCCTCTTTTAACGCGATGCGCCTCTTTTGGCTATCCGTGCATCGAGAAGCCGACGCCGATCCTCTCCTCGAGAATGCGCCCGCGCACGCTCTTTGCGTCGAGGCCGAGCCAGGCGATAGCCGCCGCGACGCACGCCTCCTCGCCGGCCGCGGCCCGCCCGAGGTGCGCGCCAGCCGCGACGAGCACCTCGCGACCGATCATACCTATGAGCTCCGAGCCCAAAACCCGCGCCCCCGCCGCGCGCGCCTCCTCACAGCAGACCTCGAAGGCGACGTGCAACGGCGTCGCCGCGAGGTCTATGAGGTTCATCGACACCTGCGCCGCCCCGAGCTCGGGGATCACCCAACCGATGGCGCGCACGCCCAAAAGCCGCCCGCCGCGCTCGCGCACCCGTGCGGCGATGCGCGCGGCCGTGGACACCTCGCACGTCGAGAGGTTGACGTTGAAAGCCAAGAGCGGCTTGCGCGCGCCGACGACCACCGCCCCCGAGCGCGGCACGAAGCGCGCCGGCCCGAAGTCGGGCAGCCAGTCCGGCGAGGCGAGCTTCTGCGCGAGGCCCTCGTACTGCCCCGCGCGGATGCTCGGCAAACGGTCCCGCCCCGCGCGCCGAGCCGCGCGATCGTAGAGGAAGACCGGCACCGAGAGCTCCTCGCCGAGGCGTGCACCGAGGTCGCGCGCGACCTTCACGCAAAGCTCCATCGTGGTGTCGCCAAGCGGCACGAAGGGCACGACATCGAGCGCGCCGAGCCGCGGATGGACGCCTTCATGGCGGCGCATGTCGATGCTCGCGAGCGCGACCTCGGCGAGCCTGAAGGCGGCCTCGCGCATGGCCGAAGCCTCGCCCGCAAAGGAGATGACGGTGCGGTTGGTCGAAAAGCCGGGGTCGACGCCGAGGAGCACGACCCCGGGCACGGTCGTGACCCGAGCTGCCGCGCGATCGTAGATCTCGCGGTCTCTCCCCTCCGAGATGTTGGCGGCACAAAAGACGAGCGCAGAGCGCTCGGCGAACGGCGGAGGAGCTACCACCTGTCCGTGTGTACGCACGCGCGATCATAGCGCGTACGCGGGGGCTTCTCCTCGGCCGCGAAGCCCACGGCGACGCAGGAGATCGGGAGGATCCCGGGCGGCGCCCCGAGCACGCGGCGCACGTGCTCGATGCGGTCCTCGCGGGGGTGGACCCCGAGCCACACGGCGCCGAGCCCGAGCGCGTGCGCGGCCAAGAGCAGGTTCTCGATCGCCGCCGAGCAATCTTGCAGGAGATAGCTGAGCTGCTTGTCGTGAGCCTTTTCGAGCTCGCCGCAGACGACGAAGCCCACGCCCGCCGTGGCGAGCATGCGGCCGTTCGTAAGCCCCGCGGCGACCTCGGCGAGCGCGTCTTGAGAGCGCAAGACGACGAAGTGCCACGGGTCACAGCCGACCGCCGAGGGCGCGGCCATCGCCGCTCGCAGCAGGGCCTCCACGAGCTCTTCAGGCACGGCGCGATCTTCGTATTTACGAATGCTGCGCCGCCCCAAGAACGGCGCGAGCGCTCCTTCTATCGCGGCGCTTGGCGACATGGCGTCAACGTCCCTCCATCCCCTTCAAGAACTTGAAGAGGTCACTGTCGGTCGAGAGCACGAGGGTGGTGTTCTCGGAGAGGCCCGCCTTGTAGGCCTGCAAGGTCCGCGTGAACTCGTAGAGAGAGACCGCCTCGCGGCTCTGGTTGTAGGCCCGGGCGTAGATCTCGGTGGCCTTGGCGTCGGCCTCACCGCGGATCTCCTCCACCTGCCGGTAGGCCTCGGACTCGATCTTCTTCAAGTCGCGCTCGCGGTTACCGCGGATGCGCGCCGCCTCGCCGTTGCCCTCCGACAAGAAGCGCTCGGCGATCTGACGCCGCTCGCTTATCATCCGGTCGTAGATCTTCGGGCGCACGCTCTCGTTGTAGTTGATGCGCTTGAAGCGGATGTCGAGCAGCTCGATCCCGAAGACCTTCACCTTGTCGGCCGCGGCGGCGAAGATCTCGGCCTCGACCAGCTTACGCCCCTTGTGGATAGGCACGAGCGTGCCGAAGCCGTCGCGCGGCTCCTCGCCGGCGAGCAGCGCGTCGCGCAGCGGCGTGCGGTCCTTGGTGGTGCGGATGATCTCGATGAGCTCGTGCTTGGCGACGGCGTTGCGCGTCTCGCTGCCCAAGATGTCGTCGAGCCGTGACTGCGCGCTGCGCTCGTCGCGCAAGCGCAGGAAGTACTGCAAGGGATCGGTGATGCGCCAGCGCGCGAAGAGGTCCACCGAGATGTAGAGCTTGTCCTTGGTGGGCATGTCCGACGGGTTGCCGTCCCACTCGAGGACCCGCTTGTCGATCGGGTTGACCTCCTGGATGAAGGGGACCTTCACCTTCAAGCCAGCGGTGGTCACGGGGTTGCCGACGGGCTTGCCGAACTGGGTGATGATCACCTGTTCGACCTCGCTCACGGTGTAGACGGACTTGGTCGCGACGCAGGTCCCGAGGCCCAAGCAGCCGAGGAGCAAGAGCTTGTAGGTGCGGTGCATGGCTCAGTTGTCCTTCTTCGTAGAATCGAGGTTTAAAAGCGGCAAGATGCTCCGCGCTTTGTCGTCGACGATGACCTTGGTCTTGATGCGCGGCAAGACCTCCTGCATGGTCTCGACGTAGATGCGGCGCCGGGTGACCTCGGGGGCCTTGCGGTACTCGGCGAGCAGGGCGTTGAAGCGCGCCGCGTCACCCTCGGCCTCGTTGATGCGCTTCAGCCTGTAGCCGTCGGCCTCGCGGATCCGCTGATCTTTTTCGCCCTCGGCGAGCGGGATGATCTTGTTGTAGTCGCGCCGCGCCTCGTTGATGAGCTTCTCCTTCTCTTGCTGCGCCTGGTTCACCTCGTTGAAGGAGGACTGGACGGGCTCGGGCGGGTTGATGTCCTTGAGCTGCACCTGATCGATGCTGATCCCGAGCGCGTACTTGGTGGAGAGCTCCTGCATCTTCACGAGCGCCTCGCTCTCGATCTCCTGGCGACCGATCGTGATGACCTCGTCCACCGTGCGATCCCCGACCACCTCGCGCATCACCGACTCCGAGACGTAGCGCAAGGTCTCGCTCGGCTC
>CAYXQW010000073.1:0-10281 GCA_964466695.1 uncultured Bdellovibrionales bacterium | reverse complement strand
TCTCGCCAAAAAGCCCGCGCCTCGCCGTCGGTGACGAACATGACGAAGTGATCCGCGATCCCCGCCTCGCGCACGAGGCGCCGAAGCTGCACGACGCCTACCCCCGCATCGCCGACCAAGACCCCGAGCAGCTCGCGACAGACGCGCAGGCGCTCGAGCCAATTACGGAGATGGTCGAGCGTCGCCTTCGCGCAGGCGCCGAGCTCGCGCGCGTCGATGTAGACATAGAGGTGATCCCGAGACAGGCGCGCGAGCTTGCGGCACACCACCTCCTCGAGCCCGTCAGCCTCGACCTGTGTCAGAGAGCCGCTCACGCGCACATAGAGCTGGTCGCCCTCGGCCTCGTTGACCTCGAAGCGCGTCTCCACCTTACCGCCGAGCACGAGCGCCCGCTGCTTGCTCCTATCGAGATCGAGATAGTACTGGATGAACTCGCGGTTCACGTCGTCGAGACCATAGAAGCGCACACCACAGCCAGCCGGGCCGCCCTCCTCGTCGTCGTCCCGCACCCAGGCCACGCGACCAAAAGCGTTGACCCGAAAACCTTGCGGCAAGGTGAACTCGAGCCGCAGCCCCGTGCCCGGCGCGAGCGACGCGCCCCGCATGGCGATGAACGCGCCCGACGTGCTGATATCGCACAGCGTCGCCTCCCGCGCCGGCGCGTCCGCTTGCAAGGCCGCCGGCACCTCTAGCGACACCCGGCGCTCGTGGCGGCGCTCGAGCATACGCGTGTTGGCGAAGGCGGCGGCTCCCCATAAAGGTAAGGCGATCTCTGATCTTGTAGTCACACCTGGCACCGGCGCTCCTCCTTTAAGTTGGCTTGCGAGCTTCATGGACCAAGCAAGAACGGCGCCAGCGCGGACGCCCCACGCGCGCCGGCGTATCCGGCCTCAATGCTTGAGGAACTTCGCCGCGACCGCAGCGCGCGCCGGCGCCTCGTCCAGATCTTGAGCAGCATCGTCTAAGATCTGGACACCTCGATGCCGTACCGCTTGAGCTTCTGGTACAACGAGCTGCGCGGCACACGCAGCCGCTCTGCCGCCCGCACCACGTTGCCGCCTTCTTGCGCGAGCACCGCCTCGATGTGCATGCGCTCGACGTCGGCAAGGCTGAGCTCACCCTTGCCGAGGTACACGGGCAGCTCGGCGTGCACCGCGACGAGGCCGAGATCGCTCGCCTCGAGCACGCGATCCTTGGCGAGCAAGGCCGCCCGTTCGAGGACGTTGCGCATCTCGCGCAAGTTGCCCGGCCACGCGTATGCCGTGAGCGCGGCGACCGCCGCGGCCGTCAAGGAGAGCTCGGGCAGACCACGCTCCTTCGCCAGCTTGTCCAAGATGCACCGCGCCAGGACGGGGATGTCCTCGCGCCTGTCGCGTAAGGAGGGGCAGACGAGGCGCACGACATCGAGGCGAAACAACAAGTCGCTGCGGAAGCTGCGCTCCTCGACGAGGCGTGAGAGATCGGCGTTGGTCGCCGAGAACAACCGAATATCCACGTCGATGTCGCGCACCGACCCGAGCCGGCGAAAGCGCCGCTCCTCGATGACCTTGAGCAGCTTCGGCTGCACGCTCATGTCTATATCCCCGACCTCGTCGAGCAAGACCGTGCCGTGGTTCGCCACCTCGAGCAGCCCGTACTTGCGGACCGAGGCGCCCGTGAAGGCGCCGGGCTCATGACCGAAGAGCTCGGCCTGGAGGAACTCGCGCGACAGCCCGGCGCAGTTGACGTCTACGAAGGGCTCGTTGTGCCGCGGCCCGTGGTCGTGCATCCAGCGGGCGAGCACGTTCTTGCCGGTGCCGGTCTCGCCCTGGATGAGCACGGGGGTCTCGGCGTCGACCACGCGGCGCGCCTGCTCACGCAAGGCCTTGATCGGCGCCGTCGTGCCGACGAAGGGATCGACGCGCGTGCGCTCGCGGCTGACGTGACCCGCGAGGACCTTGCGCTCGTTGCGCTTCTCTTCGAGCACGCGCCGCAAGATGAGCAAGAGCGTCGCCATCTCCACGGGCTTGGTGAGGAAGTGATGCGCCCCCTCGCGCACGCACCTGACCGCGAGATCGATCGACCCGTGCGCCGTGAGCACGATGACGGGCACGCTCGGATCGGCCTCGCGCAGCTTGGGCAGAAGCTCGAGCGCGTTGCCGTCGGGCAAGAGATAGTCGATGACCATGGCGTCGGGCGGAGAGCGTGAGTAGAGCGAGAGGCCCAAGGCTCCCGACGAGGCCGCCTCGATCACGAAGCCGTGCTCGCCGAGATACTCGCTCACCGCGAAGCGGACCGACGCCTCATCGTCCACCACCAACACTCGCGGGCAGGTCATGATGAGACCTCGAGGCGAGGCAGCTCGATGGTGACGCGAAGTCCAGCACCTCGGTCGCAGGCCAAGCTCAACTTACCGCCGCAGCGCCGCGCCAAGCTCGCGGCGATCGCAAGATCCAGAGACCTCCGCCCATCGCGCCGCAACGCGAAGGGCAGGAGCGCACGCGCGAGCTCCTCCGCGACGAGCTCTTTGCCCGTGTCGTGCACGAGGATCGCGACCTTAGGCTTTGCCCCACCGCGACGGAAGGCTCGCACCGCCACGCTCCCTCCCGCAGAGGCACGACAGACGCAGAGCCCGAGCACGCGCGCGAAGAGCTCGAAGAGCCGCGCCTTTGCGAGCCCGACCTCACCGAGCGCGGGAGCTATACGCGAGGACAAGCTCACCCCACGCGAGGAAGAGAGCGGCAAAAGCTCGCGCACCGCGTCCTCGAGGGTCGGCGCCACAGCCGCGCGTGACGCCTTGGAGACGGGAGCAGCGAGCGCGTCGAGGTCGTCGCCGAGCGCGCCGAGGCGTAAAAGCTCCGCCCGCAAGAGCTCGAGGTGCGGGGCGATAGCCGCTATGCCGGCGCGCTCCTCGAGCATCTCGCGCATGGCCCCGAGCGCGAACAGCGAGTTGCGGAGCTCATGAACCACCCCCGAGAGCAGCTCGCGCAAAGCCGCGGTCACGACGAGCGCCCCGGGATGCGCAGGCTCTACCGCCGGCCATGAAGACTCGCTTCGACCCATTACGTCGCCTTCACCGCCCCGGCGAAGTTGTAGCACGACCGCGGTCGTGCTTCCCGTCAGGCTAGCCTCGTCGAGTTCCGTCGACTCATGTCTCGTTGTAGTAATCCTCCCGCCAAAGACCGAGAGCAACCGGTGTGGAGAAGGCCCTCGGCGACCTACAGTTGCGTAGGCAGCCCAGAGGCATCGAGCACGGGCATTTGCATGCCTATAGGCGCCCGCGTGCAACCGCACCAGGCGGACTCTGCTAACGCAAGGGGCCTCGGGCGAGCGCCGTAGCGCACTTACACTGGTGCCAGAGACCTCCCGCGGACGCTCGGGCCCGGCTGCGGGGGTGCAAAGAGCCCGGCGCGAGCGCTACCCCGCGCTTACACGGGTGGAGGTGGCTCGTGGCGACGGCCCCAGCTCGCTTGCGGGCGTGCAAGCCGCTCTTTGCGCTCGTGGCGAGTGTCCAACGTTGCCGCAGATGCGCCGGCGAGGAGCTTGAGCGCCTCTCGCGCCACTTCTTTGCGGACGTAACTACGGCGCGGTGGCGCTCTGCGGGACGCTCTTCTTGGCTCTCAGAGTCGGCCGGTCGGGGATGACGGAGTGGATATCGGCTTCGCTGAAGCCTTCGGCCTTGTAGAGGCGCTTGAGGTGCACCAGCTCGGCCTGCAGCACGCGTGCGAAGGCGACGCGGGTACGCTCGAGCAGCGCGGTGCGCTGGCGCGGCCCGATCGCCTGCGTGATGGCTTGGCGAAAAGCAGCGGCGGCCTCGCGGATTTTGCCAGAGGCGCCCTTGCGGACGCTCGCGTCGAGGCGCGGCGCCGGCACCGTGTCGATGAGATCGGCGAGCAGCGCCATGCGATCTGGCTGCTCTTCGTCGGGACCCTCGGTGTAGTAGCGGATGCCGCCCGGGAAGATGGTGGACAGCGCGAGGTCATAGCCGGGGCGCCCCAGCGCGTTCCAGAGCTCGTCACTAACGCCGCCGATGACCGTGTCAGAGCGGTCGTTCTGCACATCGACGGCGGCGTTGGCCGTCACGCGCTCGCGCTCGGCTTGTTGATGTTGGGTGGTGATGGTGTCAAACGCCGCCAAGTGGGCCACCAACCGCGCCTCGGCGAGCTCTTGCCACTTGCCGCCACGGCTTTGAGCGTTGCGCAACGTGGTCTTAAGATCAGAGATGATGTCACTTGTCGCTGCGTTACTGCGAATAACCTCTCCCATGGTGAGCTCCTGGTTTTCGTGGTGAAGGAGTAGAACGAACGTGAGCTACCAATCGCGCCAACGGATCTCAAGATGCAATAATCATTAGATCGCGACAACCTACACCTCACGATCTTCTTGTGGTGGCGCTCGAGATACCGGCACAACCTCGCGCGGCGTGTGTGGATGCAGCACGCGCGCGCGAGCCGGGCCGAGGCCATGGACGGAGCAGCAAAGACGGCGTGATCAGACCATGACCTCGCGGTCGTCGTCGTGTACTTGCAAGCTCTCGAGGACCCGGGTCTGCTCGGCGTAGCGCGCGCGCAGCTCCGAGAGTTGCTCGATGAGCTTCGGCAAGATCTTCTTGCCGCGGGGCTTCTTCGCGGCCTGCTCGAGCTGGAGCTCGACGCGATCGATCTCGCGCGCGAGCGCGTAGGCCTCGCCGCGCGCCGCCGCGAGTTCCTGACCCTCATCCTTGCCGAGGAGAACGGGCGCCGCCGCGTCTCTTGGCGCTGCCTCCTCGGCAGACCCGCTCGCGGGAGCATCGAGGGCGCAGGACATTATGTATTGCGCGACCGACATGCCTTGGGTTGCGGCCTTCTCTTTCACCTCGTCCAGCGTCGTGCCGTAGGCGGTGAGGATTTCCTGCAGGGCTTGCTCGCACTCTCTCCCCCACAAGCCATCCGGCGCATGGCCGACAGCGAAGGTCTTCGGGAGCGCGCAGTTGTGGATCTCGTGGAGATAGATCTGAAACGCCTTGACGCCCTCGGGGCAACAATCTCCACCGAAGATCTCTCGCGCTGCCGGCAGTTGGCGCTGCCATGAGAGGTTCTGGTGCTTTTGCGGCGGGCTCGGGGAGACGGCCGTGACCGGGGGCTTTGGCGCTCTCGGCGCCGGCGGCGCGGTGTCGAGGCGGAGCTCCGGGACGATCGTTACGGTGACGTATTGGTCCTCGGCGCTGGCGGCGTCGGTCGCTCCGAGGATCCATTGCTTTATGGTGCCGTAATCGTATTCCCCGGGATATGAGTGGACGAAGGCAATGGCCGCGCAATCGGCGATGCCATCGGCGTCTTCGAAGCCATGCGGCGAGTACAGGGTCACCACGTTGCCTTTGATGCTGATGCTCTCCGTCGTTCGGGAAGGTTCTGGAGTTTTGGCGGACGCGGCAGGTGCCTTGCCAGAAGAAACGATCGGACCCATGACAACCTCGCTCATCCCAATGTGAAGACTATTTGAGGATACCTCACAGAGCGAGATCCCGCTCGTCGCGAGGCCGCTCTTATAGAGGGTTATCGGAGGCTCGGCGCCGGAAGTTGCTAGGTGCGCCGAGCACCTCGGGTATCATCCGAAGACTTGCCAACGGCGCGGCGGTGGCAGTCGAGGGTTCTCAGTGGGGCGCAGCGTTGCCCAGCACCGGCGCTGCTTGGCCCGCCTGCAGGACCGCGACGAGGACACTCAATGGGTCGACTTGACTCTGAGCTGCAGCGTCGGCCAGGGAGATCTCGTCCGATGTGATGAGAACGCCATGGCGGCCGAGGATGTCACGTAGCTGCTGCGGCGTATGTCCGGTTATCTCGGCCACCGTCGAGATCCGCGCCCGCAGCAAGAGATCCCCTGCTTTCTCGCAGAGGGAGTCCTTGTCTACATGACCTTGTGCCTGCAAGAACTCCTCCACCTCGTTGCAGCGCGTGGCGGAGAAAGCCAGCAGCGCGGCGAAGAACCCCACGATGATGATACCGCGCGCTCGCGACAGGCTCTTACGCACTGCGCCAAAGTTCAGCCAAGTGTGCAAAGAAGCGACGACGAGGAAGATGATGCTTATCCACTCGTGAGCAACCACGATGAGGCCGCCATTCACCCCGAGGAACATGAGCAGGCCGGTAACTCCGACCACCAGAAACGAGCCGATGGTGATCTGAGTCACCCACGAACGTAGCCTCTTCTTCATTGCCTACCTATCCTTCCTTACGCATCCCAAAGCAGGGAGCTTCTACTCCAAACAGCCCAAGACCCGTCGCGTGACTGGTCCCAGGTTTCCCTGTTCTTCACGCGGGAAGGTCATCATCCCGTAAAAGCCGCAAAGAAGGTACCCGCATTCTTTCATGGCCCAACCGTTGGCGAAGACCCCAAACATGCAGGGGGGGTTCTCTTTCTGGAAGGCGCTCAGGGCTTTGCGGGTAGCCTCGTCGAGCGCGCCCGAGTGTGGACCATCTAGGTAACCGTACGTCGTCAACCGTTGCTGAATGCCTTGGATGTCGCTCAAGGGGGAAGGAAGGATCCTGATCTCCTCGGTATCAACCCGGCTGTCTGCGATCTCGACCCAAGCGCTGAACTCTCCGCCCGCATCTTCGTTGAGACGCTGCCCGTAGACCCAGTTGAAAGTTGCGCCACCCTGCTGCACCTGGGTCCTTCCTTGGCCGTATATGCAGACAGGCTCGTCGGATGGGCACGAGGCCTTGATGACCTTGAAGCTGACCGACGCACCGTCGGGGAAACCGCTAAACCTCGCCTGGAATTGGATCCTCTCTCCCTCCTTGGCGGTCTTCCTGTCCGCGCGAACGGCTTCTATCCGGGCCCAGTAGACACGATAGCGTCCGATTTCTGGCTTCGTTAGGACGATCTCGCCATTTGCGGCGAGGTTTTTGGCTTCTCGGGAGAAGTACATGCGCTGTCTGGAGGGAGTGACAACCATTACGGCCTGTGGATAGACCCAAAATGGTGTCCCATCTTTGTTTCGAGTGTTTGTCGAAAGCCGAGTTTCGATCGTCAAGGGCTCGTCGTCCCTCGTGTTGACGTCGTCGATGATGGGGGCGCCTACCGGCAGCGCATTTGCTTCTGACGTGGGCGCCTGCCCTCGACCGCTGCTCGTTGCTACACGACAACTGGTCGAGCACATCACCAACAGACAAATCCAGATCGTACGCACTAGTCCTCCTTACCCGTCACCTACCAACGAGGGGCGGCTCGAGGGTCGCGGGCCGGCGCGCGAGCACCACGACTCCGAGCAACGCCATGACCACGGTCACGTACTGGGCCGGGGTGAGGCCGAGGTAGCGCGCGTCGACGAAGTCGAGGTCGCGCGCCCGCAAGAAATCGAGGAAGAAACGGACCGCGCCGTACAAGACGAGCCAGACGCCGAGCAGCATACCGCTCCGCCACGGTCGCGCGGCGATCGCCCACAGCACGGGCACGAGCACGAACAAGGTAAAGAGCAGCTCGTAAAGCCCGAGATCGTGCCGCGCCCCGCCGGGGAAAGCCACGCCGAGGAAGAAGTCGGTGCGGCTGCCCGGGTGATCGTGGGCGGTGGCACAACCAAGGCGACCGAAGACCCACCCCGAAACGAGGCCGAAGACGAGCCTGTCGGCGTACGGCAAGAAAGGCTGCCGTCGCCACTTGAGCCACAGCGCCGCGGCCAGGGCGGCGCCCAAGAAACCCCCGACCGAGCTCATGCCTCGCCAGATCTTTACGAGCACCCAAGGGTCCTCGCGCAAGAGCTCGGGGTGATAGCCGAGCACGTGCAAGAGGTGCGCGCCAACGAGCCCGCCGATGACCACGACCTCGGGTAACGTACGCGCCGCGCCCGCCTCGACCGAGCCGCCGCGCGCGACGGCGCGGTCGTAGACCACGACCCCGACCACGATCCCCGCGAGCACGAAGATGGCGAACCAGTCGAGCTCGCCGAGACCGAGCGCCGTAAGATCGAGCGCGGGCAAGACCACGTAAGGAAGATGGCAACCGCTCATGGCGCTCATCATAGCGCCGCACGGGCGCGCGCGGACAGCCACGCGCGCACCTCGACGATCCACTCCTCCTGGGCGCGGGCGCGCGTGTCGACCGCGAGGTGCGGCGGTGTGTCGTAACCGTAGCGCCGCGGGCAAGTGCAGAGAAACAGGCCGCACGTCGGCGCCCCGGCGGCCACCGCGATGTGCATGGGCCCGGTGTCGCAGGAGATCACCGCCATAGCCTTCGCCATCAGCGACGCGAGGTCTAAAAGCGTGGTCGGCGGCGCGAGCGTGGCCTTAGGCACCGCCGCCGCGACCTCTTGCGCGAGCTCGCGCTCCGCGGGCCCATAGCTCAACACGCACCCGAGCCCGAGCTCCAAGGCGCACCGCGCGAGCTCGGCGTAGGCCATGACGTCGAGGCGCTTATGTCCGAGCCGCGCCCCGACGTTGAGCAGCACGAAAGCCTCGCGCGGGTGGGCGCGGGCGCCGAGCTCTCGCCCGAGGCTCGTTTGTCGCTCGATGATCGTCCCCGGCAGCGCCGTAAGCAGGCGCAGGCGCATATCGATCTCATGCACCTCGCCTTCGAGCGCGACCTTGGCCGAGTAGAGCTGGCCGAAGCCACGCGCATCGAACCCGACAGTGTGCCGCGCGCCGCACAGCGCTACGAGCAAAGCCTGGGTCGTGGAGGGATCGGTGGGGTTCGCGGCGTCGATCGCGACATCGTAGCGGCGACGACGCAGAGAAAAAGGCGTGCGCAAGGGGCCGTGGCGGGCGAAGAGCCGTCGCTTGTCGAAGTCGATATAGCGCGAGAGCGCCGCGTGCCCGGCAAGGAGCTCTGCGCCGCGATGATGCGCGAGCAGGTCCACCTCGGCCGCGGGGAAACGCGCGCGCAAGCTCGAAAGCAGCGGCGTTACGAGCACGAGGTTGCCTACGCGCTCATCGAGCCGCACGACGAGGATACGCGGCCGCGCGGGGAGCAAGACCTCCCGCCGGCGCACACCGAGGAGGAGCCCGACGAGTCGGATCAAGAGCTCGCGCCCGCGCCGCTCGAGGCCGCGCCTCACCCCGTTGAGATCGAAAGACCAGCGCACGCGCGGCCGCCGCTCAGCGGGGCCGCGCCGCGAGCGCCTTGCGCGCGCGACCGAAGCCTAGGCAGTACTGCGCCGCGCTCACCAGGGCGAACGCCACCGAGATGTAGGTGACCCAGAGGCCCACCCGGTGCATGTCGATCATGACCGCGAAGAAGCCGAAGTCCACCTCGTAGGGATAGTGGAGGAGCAAGGCGACGATGCCGATGGTCGCGAGCGTGGTCTTCATCTTGCCGCCCTCGCCCGCCGGTATCACCACCCCGTCCGAGGCGGCGATGCCGCGCAGCCCCGTGATCGACAGCTCGCGCGCGAGGACGATCATTACGAGGATCGCCGGCACCCGTGGGGGCGTAAGCTGCAAGAGCGCGATGAGGGCCACGAGGTAGAAGAGCTTGTCGGCGAGCGGATCGAGGAACTTGCCGAGCACCGTCACCTGGTTGCGATGCCGCGCCAAGATGCCGTCCAAGACATCGAGCAGCCCGCCGAGGACGTAGATCATCGCCGCCCAGAAGCAGCTCTTGGGGCTCTCGACGCTCGGCCAGACGAGGATGACGACAAAAGGCAACAGCAACAGCCGCGAGGCCGTGACGATATTAGGCAGAGTCCAGAACATGACGCGCACACCCACCGTTGAAGAGGTCGTGGTTGATTATCTCGACTCGCTTTTGCCACTACCTGGAGGCGAGGCCAAATAATGCTTGTAGAGCTCGAGCACGCGGGCCACATAGGTGCGCGTCTCCGCGAACGGGGGCACGCCGCGCGCGCGCTCCACGGCGACGGGCCCCGCGTTGTACGCCGCGAGCGTGAGCGTAAGCTCGCCGTAAAAGCGATTGGCCAGGATGCGCAGGTAGCGCGTGCCACCATAGATATTGTCGCGCGGGTCGAAGGGGTCTTGGACGTGCATCTCGGCCGCGGTGGCGTCGATGAGCTGCATCAAGCCTCGCGCGCCCTTGGGCGAGACCGCCTGCGGCTCGAACGCCGATTCGGCCGCGACCACCGCCTTTACGAGCGGCGCGGGCAGCGAGTAGTAGCGAGCCGCCGCGACGATGAGGTCGTCGTAGGTATCGACTTCGACGCGATGGAGACGGCGCTTCTCCCCGCGATCGTCATCCCACTCGTAGGTGTTGCCGTCACGCCCGAGGAGCCGCGGCTCCTTTAGGCGGCGTCCCCTCGGGATGTTGGTGAAGTGGATGACGCCGTCGGCGTCGGTGTAGGTGTAGAGCTCGGCCCGCACCGAGAGCGGCCAA
>CAYXQW010000072.1:0-10348 GCA_964466695.1 uncultured Bdellovibrionales bacterium | reverse complement strand
GAGGACGAAGATCCCGAGCGCCGCGTAGCCGAGCAGCCGGTCGCGTGGGCTCAGGCGGCGGTGCTCGTCTTGCACCTCGGGGTGGCGGAGCCCCATGAAGGTGAGCAGGGCGGCCCAGAACAACCAGACGAAGCCCGCCCCGACCGCGCCGAGCAGAAGGCCCAGGATGACGAGCATCACCACCACGACCTTCGCGAGCGTCAGGTGGCGGCGGCCGAACAGGGCGTAGGAGATGTGACCCCCGTCGAGCTGGGCGGCGGGGATCAAGTTGAGGGAGGTGACGAGCAGCCCCGCCCAGGCAGCCATCGCCACCGGGTGCAGGTCGATAAACATGGCGCTCTCGGGGACGAAGGCCTGCGCGAGCCAGCCCCACAGCAAGGAGCCGCCGACGAAAAGCTCACTCGAGCTCGGCGCCGAGGTGAGCGCCGTCGAGTGCATGAGGCCCCAAGCGGCGGCGGGCACGGCCAGGACGAACCCGGCGATGGGGCCGGCCACGGCTACCCGCAAGAGCACGCTCCGGTTCGGCGGCCGCGAGCGCATGAGGATCACGGCCCCGAGGGTGCCGAGGAGCGTGGGTGCGGGGATGAAGTAGGGCAGCGACTGCGAGACGCCGTAGCGCCGCGCTACGAGGTAGTGGCCCATCTCGTGCGCGAGCAGGATCGCGAGCAGCGTTACGGCGAAGGTGAGCCCTTCGCCAAGCAAGCGCGGGTCTTCGAGGGGAGCCTTGATCATGCTCCAGAGGCTCGCATCCGCGGAGAGGTCCAAGGACTGCGACCAGGTCGCGGTGACGAACGTGGCGACGAACAAGGCGAGGTGCAACAGCAAGCGCGGGCGCCGCGCGGGTGGCGGCGCGGCGGGGAGGAGCTCTTGGTTCGTCGTCATGCCGATCAACCTTGCGGCGGGGCAGGGGGCGACTCCAGGCGATTTATCGTACCTCCCTTGATGGTGAGGACGAACAGGCGCTTGTTGATGTCGCCCTTCTCGTCGAAGCGGAGGAGCCCGGTGACGCCCTCGAAGCCCGAAGACTTCGCGAGCTCGTCGCGCAGGGCCAGCCGATCGCCGGGGTTCTTCCCGACGATCATCTTCTTCAGCAGCGCGGCCGTGTCGTAGGCCTGCGCCTCGGAGAGGTAGGGCTCGGCGCCCGCGGCGGCGCGGAAGGCGGTGACGAAGTCGCGCACCAGAGGCTCGGGGCTGTCGAGGAAGAAGGCGTCTACGAACACCGCGCCTTCACAGTAGCGCTCGCAGCTACTCAGGGTCTGCGGGCTGTTCCAGGTGCTCGCGCCGAGCAGCGTTACGGGTTTTATGTCGGGGTTGCCGGTGGCCTTCCTGATCTTCTCGAGCTCCTTCTCGTCGCGCTCGGTGACGATGTCCTCGACGGCGAGCGCCGGAGCGATGAGACCTATGCGGTGACCGGAGTCCGGGATCACGATGGCGTCGAAGTCGATGATCGGCGCGAGCCTCTTGCGCAGCTTCTCGGCCTCGGCCTTGAGCTTGTGCGGCGGGAGCTTTTGCTTTCGGAGCTCGGCCATGGCCTCGCGGAAGTCACCACGCACCCCGACGTGGAGGCGCCCGACCATGCGCCGGATGAGCTCGGTGAAGGTGGTCTGATCGTTCTCGTAGATCTCGGCGGCGCGGATCTCGCCCTTGCGACGGTTGACCTCGTCCCAGAACACCTGCACGAACTCGCGGCCGTAGCCGTTGCGCGGGTAGAGCAGCGCGAAGCGCGAGAACCCGAGCTGCTCGAACGCCACGCGCGCGAGCTCCTTGGCTTGAGAGGAGACCGTGAGCGCGGTGCGAAAGACATGCGGCCCGATCTCGGGCAGGCCCTCGCGGTGCGAGAGCGTAAGCAGCGGTACGCCGAGCGCCTCGGCCTTCTCGGCCGCGGCTAAGGCCTCGTTCGAGAACAGCGGCCCGATGATGGCGATGACGTGCTCTATGAGCACCAGATCCTCGACGGCCTTCGCTGCGTCTTCGGCTTCCCCCTTGCTGTCGCGCACCACGAGGCGGAAGCCTTCCGCGGCCTTGAAGGCGAGCTCGATGGCCACGAGCGAGCGCTTGCCGTACTGCTCGTACTTGCCGGACAGCGGCAGGACGACGCCGAGCGCGCGCGGCTCGACCTTGGCGCGCGAGCGCAGGCGGGTCAAAAGCTCGCGAGCCTCGGCCGCGAGGGGGCTCGTCGCGAAGCGCGTGATCACGAATTCGAGCGTGGCCTCGGCGCGCGCGTAGTCTCGATCTTGATAGGAGAGCCGCGCGAGCTTCAGCCCGAGCGCGGGCATGAGCTGTGCCCAAGCAGGGTCGCTGCGATGCGCCTCGAAGAGGGAGCGCGCGTCAGCGAGCGACAGGGTGTCGATGGCGGTGAGCGCCGAGGACGTGGCCTGCTCGCGCTCGGCGCCTGCGACGTGCGGCGACGCCAGAGCTTGCGCCAACACCTCGACCGCCTCCTTGGGGCGGGCGTCCCCGAGCAGCGCCTCGCCAAGCGGCGACCAGAGGCGCGCCTTCTGTGCAGGCGAGCCTTGTGCGAACAGCGCCCCGAGCATGTTGGCCGCGTCGTTGTAGCGGCCGGCGGTCACGAGGAGCCGCCCGTAACGCTCGCGCAGCTCCTCGGCGCGGTCGTAGTCCGGGCGGTTGAACAGGAGCGCCTCGTAAGAGCTCAAGGCGCCTGCGAGGTCGCCCTCCTCCTGTTGCAGCGCGGCCCGCGCCTCGAGGATGCGCGCCGCGGCGAGCGTGGCCGGGTGCGCCCGCAAGAGCTGATCTCGCTTCGCGCGCGCCTCGGTGAGCGCGCCCTTGCGCTCGAGCTCCTCGGCGTCTTTGGCCAGCGCGAGCGCGAGGTCCTCCTCCTCGGGCTCGGGCGCGGGCGGCGGCGTGACCACGGTGCCGTCGGGCTTCTTCATCACGGGGCGTATAGGCTTGGGGCCGCAGGCGCTCGCGCCGAGCAGCAAGAGCAGCAGGAGGAGATTTACGGACCTTCGGGTAGGGCTCATGCTCAAGACACCTTCGCTCAGCGTGGGATTTGTGAGATCGCGTTCGACTTGACCGCCAATAGCCGAGCTGTCAAGCCCTCGCGTTATATGGATAGACCCGCGATCTCGTACGACCGGCAGGCCGCTCTTCGGGAGCGGGTATACTACTCTAACCCTAAAACCGGCCTGCTCTCGTCGTAGACTCGCGTGTCGACCGTGCGCAGCTCACCCGCCTCGCTGTGGCAGGCGCCGACTTCTGGCCGAATGTCGCGAACGTCGCCGAGGGTCGGTAGAGACCCGAACGTGATCTTGCTCGTGGCGATGATGCGCTCTTGCTGCTCGCCGTCATCGCTGTCGCTGTAGGCGACGGTGATCTCAAAGCCGTCCTCGATCGAGGACACGATCTCTTGCGGCAGCGCGAGCTTGAAGCGCATGATCTTCTTGCCGCCGGCGAGTTGCTGCTCCGCTCGTTCAACGACTGGGGCGAACGAAGGCTTGCCGAAAGCTTTGTAGACTTTGCCCTGGAGATCGATGCCCCATTGGAAGAGCCGCCCGGCGGAGGAGATGCAATGGGACCCTTCGCGGTCGCGTTTTCCGAGCCAGAGCTCGAGGTGGTCGGCGTGGAGCCACGAGGTGGCGGTGGGCACGAAGACGTCGTCTTGGACCTCGACGAACAGCTCGTTCTCGCTCGACAGCAACACACGCAGGGTCGCGTCGCTCGGGTCCCCGGGGGTGCCATGGACAACGAAGCCACCGCCCGGCGTCTTCTCGCTCGCACCGCCACGACTGTCGATGCGCGTCGAGCAGCCGCCGAGGCTCGTGGTGCGCCACTCGGTCTTGCGAAATTTACGATCGAGCGCCACGCGCGGGATGGGTTGGTAGGCGTACGTGATTTCCTTGGTCCCCTTGCAGGCTTTTGCGCTGCTCGCTGAGAACCCGGTCCAGTCGGTGAAGCGCCAGGTGTCAGTTACCCACGCGCCATCTACTTTCTGTGTGCCACCCTCTGTCTTGTAGATGATCAAGAGGGGGTCGAGCTGGAGAATCCAGGTAGTCGACCAATGCCAGAGCGCACTGCCCCATGTTCTGTGTGTGAACAGATTGTCCGAGACCTCAACGCTATCGCCGCCTCGCCCCCACGGGTCATCGCTATAGTCGCAGACCTCGAGCAGCGGTCGAGTAGATATCTCACCGTCCTTCTTTTGAATAACTAGCCAATACTCGTAATCGAGACATCGAAAGGGCTTCTCTTGGGGCGACTCTTGGCTCGATACGGGAGCATCGTGCAGCGCAACCTTGGCAACCGACAGCGCGCCCGCGCGGGTGCGGCCAGCATCCTTCATCTCTTTTACGACACACGGGCTGCGCGTATCGCAGATGGCTCGCTGCACCGCATCGGGATCCACACTCTTTCCGGAGGCCTCTGCCGTACCGAGCATCGACACCAAGCACAACGAGAAGCCAAGAGTCTTACAACGCATAACGACGCTCCCATGAAAGCAAAGCCGAGTTTTGAACTTTGACCAAGCGCTCTATGATGAGCTTCTCTTTCTTGTTGGTCCCCGCGATGTAAGCCTCCCAGAAGGACTTCTCCTTGGCGACCGTATCGAGGTGAGCATCTCGTACGCGTGTCGCCAGTTTCTTGGCGAAAGGTTGGCCCTGATTGACCGAACGGTCATAGAGGAAAGCAAGAGTCTTTTCGCTGAGCTGCTCTCCTCTGAGCTTGTCGAGAAACACGTCGAGGTAGTCTTCTACAGCGAGTGTTCGCTGGCACTCCTGAAATGCGGGCACCGCCCCCGACGCCTTGAACTTGCTCACCCAATAGTCATCCCACACCTCGTGACCGGCGACAGGCTGGACGCTCGGGCGTCGCGACACGAGCTTCTTGCCCATGGAGGCGCCCGTGTTGTCGAACACCTCTTCTTCTTCGGTCGTGGGCGCTCCCGTGGCCGTGAGCGTGTTGAGCAGCTCCTGCGCATGCTCGCCGAAGACTTCGCTGAACTTGTCAGGGTCGGTTTCTCTCATACGCTTGAGCAAAACACCGAGCGACCCTTCTTGCGTGAACTGAATCAACCCAAAAGACAGCCCCACGTGACGAGGATTGTCGGAGTATTTCGAGTAGGCCACATCGGGATCGAACGCGCTCGGCTGCGCCACGGTCTTGTCCTTGTGCCAACCTTTAGGCAGGTCGGAATAGCCTTCGAACTCAGTGTCGAGATTCGCCGCGGTGTAAGGCGCTCCACCGCTCTCAAACTCCGCGATGACCTTGACTACCCGCAGCTTATCCGCCTCGGTCAGCCGCGTGCCCGCGACGTACTTCGTCATCTGCTCGATGAACGCCAACGGGTGGACATGGTAGACGTTGGGCCCTACGAAGCCCGCGAGCTTGGCCTTGACCTCATCCCACCACACGAGCTTCGAAATCAGCTTTCGGGTCTCCTCGTAGTTTGGCGCGCCCTCCATCGCCTTCCATTTTTCGAGTTTTGCGTCCGACTGCCACTCCGAGGGATGCAGGCACACCAAGCGGCTCGTTTGCTCTGCGATGACCGGATCTTTGTGGGCGGCTAGCAACTCAGCGTCGCTGAAGATCCCGTCTCGGTTGCTGTCGATCGCCTTGACCACGTTCTTGAAAAAGGGGCTCTGCTTGCCGAGGTCGTAGAGCCCGTCGTCGTCGTCGGCGGTCTCTTTGATGACCTGAAAGTGCGGCCAATCAAAGACCGACTCTTCCTTGATGTCGGCGAGCTTGATCCAACCGCTCACCGTAGCCCCCGCGGCGTTCTTGGCGTTGACCTCGATCCACGGTGCGTCCGCCTCGTCGAGCACCACCTCCGCGTCGCGCTTCTCCTTCAGGTCTCGATACTCGTTCCACTCGAGCTTGTGTGCGACGGCCGTGAACTTGTACTGGTCGGGGTTCTTCGTAAACGTCGCGGCGATGGGCGCGTCGAGAAGACATAGGCCGCCTTTGTCGGTGCGCGGCAGGTCGGTCTTTTTGACGAACACCGTCTTCTTCTCCGCGAAGTCAAGGCTCACTCTACGAAACGCTGTGCCCTTGGCGACATGCTCGCCGGCTTCGTTGACCTTGTCGTCCACCAGCTTGAAGACCGTGGTCGCGAAAGGGATCTCGATACCACCGAACGCGGCTTTGATCTTGTCTTTGTCTCCTGCCGGATAGCCCTTTTGGGCCGCCGCGTAGGTGCCGAGCCAGCCTCGCTCGACGACCGCCTCACGTCCCATGAGCTCCACCTTGCTGTGTTTGGTGTAGGGGCAGGGATGCGTGACCTTACACTTTGTCCAGCGCGCGACGGGCGCGTCAGCGTTGCCTTGGCCTTGGTGCAGCTCTTCTCTCTTCTTGAGTTCTTTCCCGCATTCGATCTTGATGACAATCTTCTGCTCGGGGGTGCCCTCCTTGGCCTTGTTACTCATGAAGGTGGTCAAATTCTCATCCGCGAAGACCTCGAGGTGCACCATGGGTGTGGCGGGGCAGTCAGGCATCGCGTAAGGCCCGGGGTAGCCGAGGATATCGCCTGCCTTCACGCGAATTCTTTCGACCACGACCTCATCGAAGGTCGTGATCTCGACGACCTGCTCGTCGCTGAGCGCGCCTTTCCACACAAAGAGCGGCTTGGCCACGCCGGGGATCGAGGGAGAGACGAGCTGTGCCCAGGTGTCGTCCTGCTCCACGTAGCGGATCGGGGTGCCTTTTTTGAGCACGCGGACGACGTTCTCGTCATCTTTGTTGGACGCGGAGCTACGCATCGCCAACCCCTTGAGGTAGCTCATCTCGGGATAGCTCGGCTTGTCGGCCAAGCCGATCACTTCGTAGTCCTTATCGCCAGCGAGTTTCTTGAGCGCGTTCGCGGCGCTCGTGACGACGAAGTCGGGGTGTATCGCCGCATCCGCGGTGAAAAACTCCGTCGCCTCGTTCAGGATGCGATAGTCATGCTTGGCCTCGCGCATCCATGGTAGCTTGAGCTTCTTCTTCTCCTCGTTGCCAAGCGCGGGGCCGAGGCTCACGTGCGCGCAACGAAGTCGATCGTCGCCGCCTCGCCGCCGGCAACAGCGCTCCTCCCGAGCAGGCTCTGGTTCGCGAGCCCCTCGAGCGCGCGTAGGTTGCTACGTTCGCGGCAGAGGTCGCGCAAGAAGCTTACGGCGCCGTGCTCGCCGTCGATAGCGACGAGCTCGTAGGCTTTGGGTGCAGAGCCCGATGCCGAAACGAAGATGAGTTCTTGGCCAAAACGTCGCAGGCGGCACGTTTGATCGAAACCACAGAAGCGCACAGCGTGTTCCCCCCGTACAAGACCCGGATTTTTAGGCCCGACTTGACCGCCAATAGCCGAGCTGTCAAGCCCTCGCGTTATATGGATAGACCCGCGATCTCGTACGACCGGCACGGCACCCCGGGGATCTGGGCGAGTGAGGTCGCCGCCGCCTACTTCGGCATCGGTTACCTGCACGGGCTGCATCGGCCTCTCCAGACACTCATCTTGAGCACGGCCGGTCGCGCCGAGCTCGCGGCGCGGCTCTTGCCCCGCCGAGACCTCGTAGACCTCGACACCTTGGCCGCGCGCCTCGATGTCGTACGCCGCGCCGAGCAGGCCGCCGCGAGCTTCCCCGCGCCCGCCGCGGCCTGGCTCGACGCCTACGTCGAGGGCTGCCGCGCGGGCCTCGCCAAGGGTGGGGCGCCCTTTGAGCTTCGCATGATCCTCGCGCGCTTGCCGGCCCCCACCCGCGCCTCGGTGCTCGGCGCCGCCGAGCTCGCGGCTTACCTCGGGCTCGCCGAGGGGCAAGAGCGCATGGAGCGCGCGCTCATCGACGCGTTCGCGGCGGGGGCGAGCCCCGCGCTGCTCTCCGCCATGTTCCACCCGCACCTTACGGGCTTCGACCCGGCCGCGCTCGCGGGCGTCCCGCGCCAAAGTCACCCTGGCTTCGCGGGTCACAAATTCATCGGCGGGGGCGGCGGGAGCAACGCCTGGGCGGTCACCGGCGCGCGCTCTCTGAGCGGCAGGCCGCTCTTCGCGTCGGATCCACACTTGCAGGTAAACCAGATGCCGTCCTTGCTCTTCGAGCTTCGCGCTCGCGTGGGCGATGACTTCTGGCTCGGCGCCACCATCCCGGGGTTGCCGGGCCTCATCGTCGGGCGCAACAGGACCTGCGCCTTCGGCGGCACCTTCGCCGTGGCCGACAACGTCGACTTCACCATCGAGCGTCTGAGCCGTGACGGCGCGGCGCGCCCCGGAGGCCGGCGTGAGCTTGCGACTTGCCGCGAGCACCGGATCGCTCGCCGCGGCCGCGGCGCCTTGCGCGTGCGCTTCTACGACACCACGCGCGGCACCCTCGACGCCGGCGGCGCGGCGCCCGTTGGCACCTGCCTCGCCTCGCGTTGGGCGGGCGCTTCGTCCTTGGCTGCGTCGCTCGCCGCCTACATGACCTTGCCGCTCGCGCGCGACGCCGCCGCGGCCGAGCGGATCCTCGAGGGCGCGCGCCTGTTTAGCCTCCACTACGTGCTCGCGAGCCGCGACGGCGATGTGCGCTATTGCCAGAGCGGCCGCGTCCCTAGGCGCTCGCCGGGCTGGTCCGGGCTCTACCCCGTCGCGGGCGATACGGAGCGCGACTGGGTCGGGTTCTTCGAGGGCGCCACGTTGCCGCGCGAGCTGGCGCAAGACGGCATCGTCGCGAGCGCCAACGAGGGCCGTCTCGCGCATGACGGCACCGCGCTTACGACCCTCGCGCAGCCTGGCTATCGCCAGGGGCGCATCGAGCAATGGCTAAGGCAGCGCGCGCAGCACGACCTCGCCTGCATGACCGCCTTGCAGCTCGATCTCTTCTCGCCGCAGGCCGCGCTGCTCGCGCCGCGCTTGCTCGCCCGGCTGCCCGCCTGCGCGGTCCGTGACGCCATCGCCGCCTGGGACCTTCGCTACGACCCGAACAGCGTAGGGGCTCACGCCTTCGAGCTCGCCTACGGCGCCGCGCGCGCGGGGCTCGCCGCAGAGCTCGGGGGAGAGTGGTTCTCGCACATGCTGCGAGAGAGCGAGCTTGGCGTGTGGTGGTGCGACGGCATCGATCGCGTCCTCGCGAACGAGGGCTCCTGGTCGCCCGCCCTTACGCGCGCCATCAGCGCTTCTCTCGCCGCGCTCGCCCGCGCGGCCCCGGCGCCGCTCGGGCAGGTGCAGCGCTTCGACATGCCCCACCTCGTGCTCGGCGGCGTGCCGTTGCTAGGTCTCGACCGCGGACCCTTCGCCCTGCCGGGCTCGCGCGCCACCGTGCGGCAAGGCGTCGTCAGCCGGGGGGTCGTCACCGCTCCGGCCTACCGCTTCGCCTGCGATCTTGGCGAGGACTTCGCGCTTGCCAGCCTGCCGGGCGGCATCGACGGCTCGCGCTTCTCTTCTACCTACGACCGCTGGCTTTCGGACTATCTCGCGGGCGCATACCATCGCCTAGAGCCCCCGAGCGCGAGCGAGGCGAGGGTGAGAATAGGGGAGCTTTGACCATCTTTGGCGCCAGACACCGCCTGAACGAGGTATCAGGCCTGCAAGTGCCATCGCGAAACTTCTGCAAGGCACTATGAAGCCTGCAAATCGCCCTTGCAGATCCCGCCAAACCGATTTGCAAGCCTGCAAGTGCCATCGCGAAACTCCTGCAAGGCACTATGAAGCCTGCAAATCGCCTTTGCAGATCCCGCAAAACCGATTTGCAAGCCTGCAAGTGGCTTGCATAAGAACCGGCGACACTCTTGTGACGTCTCCCGGCAGGCGACCTTGACCCGCATGGTCGCGCCCGCGTAAGTTGCCCGGGCTTTTGGACGAATTACGACCCACTTCGAGAGATACGATTGTCATGACCATAGGTGATGAGCTCTACGAGCAGCGCGCGCGCAAGGCCGACGAGCTGCGATCCCTGGGCGTTACGCCCTATGCCAACGACTTTCGCGTGGACACCACGGTCGGAGATTTCGTTCGTGCCTATGGCATGGGGGAGTCGGCCGACAAGCTCGCCGAGGTGGAGCAAAGGCACGCCGTCGCCGGCCGCCTGATGGCCGTCAACAGCTTCGGCAAGGCAGTGTTCTTGCGCATCCAAGATCGCACGGTCGACGAGGAAGATCCGGCGGGCGAGGCCGTCGGCCGCCTGCAGCTCTTCGTGCAGAAGAACCGCGTGGGGGATGAGCAGTTCGAGCTCCTCAAATATCTCGATCTCGGCGACTTCATCGGCGCCGTGGGTCGGCCCATGCGCACCAAGACGGGTGAGCTCACCTTGCAGGTCGAAAAGCTGCGCGTGCTCACCAAGGCCTTGCGGCCCTTGCCCGAGAAGTGGCACGGCCTCTCCGACCTCGAGACCAGATATCGCCAGCGCTACCTCGACCTCATCGTAAACCCCGAGTCCCGGCGCGTGTTTCG
>CAYXQW010000071.1:0-10362 GCA_964466695.1 uncultured Bdellovibrionales bacterium | reverse complement strand
TCGGGTCGGGCGCGCGCGCATCGATCGGCTCTACCGCGTCTTCTATCGCGTCTCCTTGTGGATCACGGGGACAAGGCTCGTGCCGCCACTCTGGCACACGAAGCCGTCGCTCCTGCCGCCCAAGGCGGTGATCGTCTCGAACCACGAGAGCCACCTCGACGTGCCCGCCATCTGCATGAGCCTCTGGCCGCGCTCGATACGCTTCGTGGCCAAGACCTCGCTGTTTCGCATCCCGTTCTTCGGCTGGGGCCTTCGCGTCACGGGCAACATCCCCGTCTCGCGCGACGGCAGGCAGCGCGACCTTACGCGGCTCGACCGCGCCGAGGTGCGCGACGGCGACATCTTGTTCTTCGCCGAGGGCTCGCGCGGCCGCGAGGGCACCTACCGCGACTTCAAGAAGGGCGCCTTCGCCTTCGCGATTCAGCACGGCCTCCCTATCATCCCCGTGGCCGTGGGCGGCTCATTCGAGTGCCAACCTCCGCACGTCTTCGTGGTGCGGCCAGGCAAGGTCGCGGTGGTGATAGGCGACCCCATCGAGGTTTCGGGATTCGGGCTCAAAGATCGCCATGCGCTCCGCAACGAGGTCTGGGGCATCGTCGCCGAGCTCCGCGAGGAGGCCTTGCGGCGCGCCGACTCACCGCGAGCGCGCGCGTGAGGAAGCTCAAGTCCAAAGGCCCGCCGCCTTGCCCGCGCCGCGGCCCGCGCCCGCGCGCCACGGCTGCCGCGCCCATCGAGGCGCCACCTAAGCCCACGAGCCGCGCCGCGCGCCTCTGCGAGCTCACCCTCGAGCTCTTGGGCCGTTTGCGCGTCGATTGGGGCTTTGCGAGCAAAGGTCTCGGGCGGGCGCTCGGTGAGCAGCGCTGGCTCGGGAGCGATGAGCGGCGCGCGCTCTTCGAGCTCCTGTTTACGATCACGCGCCAGAGCCGCCGCCTCGACTTCGCCCTCGAGGGGTGCGCGCGGCTGCCGCCCGGCGAGCAGCGCGAGCTCGCGCGTTACCTCGCCTTTCGCCTGCTCGAAGGCGAGCTCAGCCTGGCCGAGGCCACGGCCGAGCTGCCGGAGGTCGCCTGGGAAGAGGTCCAGAAGGTGGGCGAGCGCATCGAGCGCGTAAAGGGCCGCGTCCGTCGCTTCGGGCTTACACACTCGTTGCCGGACTTCCTCGCCGCGGTCTTGCTCGACGAGCACGCGTCCGAGGCGAGCGCCTTGGCCGAGGCGCTCAACCTACGGGCGCCGCTCGTGATACGCGCCAACACGCACAAGCTCACGCGCGAGGCTTTGCAGGAGCGCCTCGCGCGCGACGGCATAGTCACGCACAAGACCCGCCTCTCCCCGCACGGCCTCGTCTTCGAGGCTCACCCCGACGTGCAGAGCCTCGCGGCCTATCGCGAGGGGCTGTTCGAGGTGCAAGACGAAGGCAGTCAGCTCGTGGCGATGCTGGCCGCGCCGCCCGGCCCGGGCCTCGTGGTCGACGCCTGCGCCGGCGCGGGCGGCAAGACCTTGGCCATCGGCGCCGCCATGAGCGGATGCGGCCGACTGCTCGCGCTCGACATCTCGGCGAAGAAGCTCGAAGAGCTCAAGCGCCGCGCGCGACTCTCGGGGCTATCGAACGTGCACGCGCTCGTAACGCCGAGCGACGCCTGGCCCGCCGAGGTCGCGGAGCTTACGGGGCGGATCGATCGCGTGCTCATCGACGCGCCGTGCTCCGGCACCGGGGCCTTGCGCAGGAACCCCGAGCTGCGCTGGCGCGTGCAGGAGGGCGACCTTATGGGCTTCGCCGCGCGCCAGCTCGAGCTCTTGCGGCGCGGCCTCGGGCTCCTCGCGCGCGAGGGGCGCTTGATCTACGCCACCTGCTCGCTCTGCCGCATAGAGAACGAGGAGGTGATCGACCGCGCGCTCGCGAGCACGCGGGGTCTTCGCCGCGTCCCCATCGCCGAGATCTTGGGCGCACCGCTCGCGCGCGAGGTCGCGGACGAGAGCGGTTATTACTTGAAGACCACGCCGTCGCGGCACGGCTGTGACGGCTTCTTCGCCGCGGTCTTGGCCTTCGCAAACGAGCGATAGCTAGTCAGGTCGGCGCCCGAGCGGTATATAATCAGCTTTTGGTGTCAGATAGCTCCTCGCGCTTCGCTTCACGAAGCGCCCGAGGCAATATGAGATCTCGACTGCACTGGCATTCTCTGCGCGTCAGGCTCGTGGTGCTGGTCTCGATCCTATCCGCCGCGCTCGCGCTGTCCTTCCTCCTCATCTACCCGAGCCACATGGCCCAAAGGGCGAGCGAGGTCCTCGAGCACCGCATCAAGAGCGTGGCGAAGCTCATCATCGCCAACATCGAGCCCGCCATCGACTTCATGGACAGCTACGAGGCCGGCCGCGCGCTCATCAACCTCGGTGACGTACCCGGGGCGGTCTACGGCGTGATCCTCTCGCAGCGTGGCGAGCTTATCGCCGCCTGGCGACTCGAAGAAGCGCCGCTACCGCTCGGCGCACACCGCGAGCTCGTCCGATCTACAGACGGGCACATGCACGTGCGCTCGCCCATCACGACGCGCGGAGGCACGCAGGCCACGCTGCTGCTCGGCTTCAGCCGCGCCGAGATCGACGCGAGCCGCACGCGGGCCTTGCGCTCGGCGGCGCTCATCGCCGCGCTCGTCTGGCTCTCGGGGACGCTCGCCGCGTTCGCCATCGGCACGGTGCTCGTGCGCCCCCTGCGGCAGGTCACCCGCGTCGCGCGTCGCATCACCGCCGGCGAGTCGGCGGCGCGGCGGGAGCTCATGAGCGAGGGGCAGGGCGAGTCGGGAGAGCTCATCGCCGCCGTCACGCAGATGCTCGATCACCTGTTCGAGCAGCGCGCCATCGCCACCGCGCTCACCTGCGAGCTCGAGCACTGCGTCGCCGAGCGCACCTATGAGCTCGCGCGCACGAACTCCGAGCTCGAGCGACGCCTCGCCGAGCTCCGCGATACGCAGGAGCAGCTCATCACCGCCGATCGCCGCCTGTCGATGGGCACCTTGACCGCGGGCGTGGCCCACGAGATCAATAACCCCCTGACCTATGTCTACAACAACGTGAGCTACGTGCGCGACGAGCTCACACAGATGTCCGAAAAGGCCGCCGCCGAGCGCCGCGCGCTCACGCTGGACAGCGAGACCCACCACGAAATGGTAAACGCGCTCGCCGACGCCATCTCGGGCTGCGAGCGGGTGAGCTTCATCGTCCGTAGCCTCAAGGACTTCTCGCGCGGCGACGACGGCAGTCGCGAGGCGGTGGACGTCTGTAAGGCCATGGAGTCAGCCATCGCCATCGCCGACAATCAGATCCGTCACCGCGCCACCCTCGTCCGCCAGTACGAAGAAGTACCGCGCGTCTTGGCCAACGAGATCCGCTTAGGCCAGGTCTTCTTGAATCTTCTGCTCAACGCCTGCCAAGCGATCGCAGCGGGGAGCGCCGAGCAGAACCGCATCGCGGTCAGCATCGGCGAAGACGAGCGCGGCCACGTGCGGGTGAGCGTGCGCGACACCGGCTGCGGCATGACCCCAGAGGTGCGACGGCGGATCTTCTCGCCGTTTTACACGACCAAGCCCGTGGGGGTGGGCACCGGGCTCGGGCTCTCGATCTGCCACGGTATCGTAAGCTCGCTCGGCGGCACGATCGACGTCGACACCGCACCCGGCGAAGGCAGCACCTTCACCGTCGTGTTACCCAAAGCTTCCGCGGACCACATAGCCTCCGCCGCCGCGACCGCGGCGAGCTGCGGGCACACCCCGAGCACGAGCCGGCGCTTGCTGGTGGTCGACGACGATCCGCGCGTCTGCCTCGCGATCGAGCGCACCGTGGGCGAGAGCCTGGACATGACCGCGATGACGAGCGCGCGCGACGCGCTCAGCACCCTACGCTCGGGGGAGCGCTACGACGCCATACTGTGCGACTTGATGATGCCCGACATGACCGGCATGGATCTCTTCGCCGAGCTCGAACGCTCCATGCCGACGCTCTGTCCGCGCGTGCTGTTCTTCACGGGCGGCGTCTTCACCGAAGAAGGCCGGGCCTTCACCGCGCGGCACGCCGGGCGTTGCCTGCAAAAACCAATCGCCGGCGCCGAGCTCAAACGCCGGCTCGCGGCGCTGTGGGAGTAATCAATGCGCCACGCCCACGAGTAGGGCCTCCATCTTGTCGATGCCGACAGCAGAGGAGAACTCCTCGTCGTGCGCGCGCCGCGCAGCCCGCCCCATGTCACGCCGCTCTTCCTCAGGCATCGTCGCAAGTCGCGTGATCGCCGCCACGAGCGCCGCAGGATCGAGCGGCGGCACGGCAAGCCCCATACCACGCGCGACCACGAGTTCGTTGACCTCGCCGCGCACGGCCGCCAAGATCGGCTTGCCGTACGGCAAGTAGCCCATGAGCTTAGATGGGATGGAGATGTCGGAGAGCGGACCAGGCATGAGGTGCAACAACAGCGCGTCGGCAGCGGCGTAGACGGCGGGCAGCTCCCCGGGAGGCACGCGGCCTAGAAGCTCCACGTTCGTAAGGCCAAAAGACGCGACCATCGCGGCGAGCCGCGTGTGCTCGAGCCCATCTCCTACGAGCAAAAACCGCACCGTCGGCGAGGCCTCTGCAACGAGCGCGGCGGCCTCGATGACGGTCTCGAGGTGCTGGAGCGGCCCCATGTTGCCCGTATAGACGACAAGGAATTCTCCGCTTCGCGCAGGCGCGCCAAGGTCGCGCGGCAAAGTGAGCGCCGGCAAGAAGTGATAGACGACCTCGACCTTGTCCGATCTAATCCCCATGGCCACGAGCGCCGCACGATAACCGCGCGTTATCACCGCCACCCGCGCGGCCCGAAGGTAAACCGCGCGCGCCACCCACCTGATTATGCGCAGCGCCATACGGTTTGTGAGCATCCCGCTCGCCTGCACACTCTCAGGCCAGAGATCGACGACGTCGTGCACGACAGGGATCCGACGCACAAAGCCCACCACCGCCGCCGCGACCGACGCCGGCAAAGCCGCGCCGTAGACGAGCAGAACATCGGCCCGACGTACGACCACCCCGCCGATAAACATGGCGCTTACGCAAAACGACAGATAGTAAGCCACGCGCCGCCACGCCGAGGCGCTGTGATCCGGGAGCTGAGGCACGCGCACGACCTCGACGCCGTCTATCCACTCCGTCGCAACGAGCCGCTGGCGATACCCTTCGTAGATCCTCCCGCGCGGATAGCACGGGAAGCTGGTCAAGACTTGCACCTCATGACCGCGGGCCACGAGCCCGCGAACAAGCTCGTGCACCTTCTCGACGGGCTCGGGGTAATAGTATTGAGAGAGGACGAGCACTCGCATGCGACGCAACTACTTCCTCCACACCACCCTGTTTACGTAGCTCGTATAGCTCAAGATGATCTTCACGATCTTCTCGCTCACGTCGGGGGCCTCATAGTCTGCGACTACGCGCCTCAGCTCTCGTCGCGGCGCGGTCGCGAGCACCGCGAGCCCGGACGCGACCGTGCTCCACGCAAGGCCCGTCATCATCACCGCGCCCTCCTCCATCCCCTCGGGCCGCTCGTGCGCGTCGCGGATGTTCAGGGCGGGAAAGCCCAAGATCGAGCTCTCCTCGGTGATAGTTCCGCTGTCTGAGAGCACCGCGCGGGCCTGCATCTGCAAGCGTACGTAGTCGCAAAACCCAAACGGTTTTTTGAACTCGACCTCTGCGGGCAGCTCGACGCGCGCCTCCTCCAGGCGCTTGCGCGTCCGCGGGTGGGTAGAGACGATGACGCGCCTCCCGAAGGTGGTGGCGAGCCCGCGCAAGACCTCCACGAGCTTTTCGAACTGCGGCGCAGAGTCGACGTTCTCCTCGCGGTGCGCGCTCACGAGGAAGAACTCGCCCGGGGAGAGGCCGAGCTCCTGCAAGACCTCCGACCGCTCGATCTTGGGCAGATAGTAGTGCAAGACCTCGTACATGGGGCTGCCGGTCTTGATGACGCGGTCGGCGGGCAGCCCCTCGGCGAGCAGGTACTCGCGCGAGATTTTGCTGTAGGGCAGGTTGATGTCGCTTATATGGTCGACGATCTTGCGGTTGATCTCCTCGGGCACGCGCTCGTCGAAGCAGCGGTTGCCCGCCTCCATGTGGAAGACCGGGATCTTGCGCCGCTTGGCGGGGTAGGCCGCGAGGCAACTGTTGGTGTCGCCGAGCACGAGCATGGCATCGGGCGCCTCGCGCGCGAGCACCTCGTCGACCTTGGTGATGACGGCGCCCACCGTGGCGGCGGCCGTATCTCCGGCGGCCGCGAGGAAATAGTCGGGCTTGCGCAACTCGAGGTCGTCGAAGAACACCTGATTGAGCTCGTAGTCGTAGTTCTGCCCGGTGTGTACGAGGACGTGCTGGAAGTGTCGATCGAGCGCACAGAGCACCCGCGAGAGGCGGATGATCTCGGGCCGCGTCCCCACCACCGTAACTACCTTCATCATCACTCCGAGACCTTGGCGAAGGTCGTGTCGGGCCGCGCGGGGTCGAACACCTCGCTCGCCCAGAAGATGGTCACGAGCTCGTCGTGACCCGTGTTCTCGATCGAGTGCGTGACCCCGGGCGGGATATCGACCACCCGATAGTCTTCGCCGCGCAGCTCGTATGAGGTGACCTCGCCGCTGCTCAAGTGCCGCATGCGGATCACCCCCACGCCTTGCACCACCATGAACTTCTCCGTCTTGGTGTGGTGGAAGTGGTTGCCGCGCGTCACCCCCGGCTTGGTGCGCGAGACGAAGATCTGACCGCAGCGCGGCGACTTCAAAAGCTCGGCGAGGCTGCCGCGCTCGTCCGCCTTGACGTCGAGCCCGTAGGCGCGGCGGTCCGGCGGCAGATACGAGAGGTAGGTGGCGTAGAGCGCGCGGACGAAGGGGCGGCCGTAGTCGGGCAAGACGAGCGTGCGGCGGTGCTCGTGAAAGGATCGGATGAGCTCGGCGAGCGCCGCAAGCTCGATGCGCTCCGACGCTAGAGGCTCGGCCAGGCGGCAACCGGGCCGCGACGGCGCCAAAAGCTCGCTCATCAACGCCGCGACCACGTCGTCTATATATGTGAGCTCGACGACCTTTTGCGGATCGGAGATGGTGACCGGCAGGTCGTTCGCGATGTTGTGGCAGAAGGTCGCGGTGACCGAGTTGTAGTTCGGCCGGCACCACTTGCCGAAGAGGTTCTTGAACCTGTGGATCACGCCCTCCGCCCCCGTCCGCGCGCAGTAGCCCGCGAGGACCTCCTCCGCCATGAGCTTGCTCTTGCCGTAGGGGTTATCGAGCGCCGCCTGGATCGACGAGGACAGGATTATCTTGGGCGCACGACCGTGGCGCTCGGCGATGAGGCAGAGCTCGCGCGTGAGCCCGGCGTTGCCATCCTCGAGCTCCCCGTCACGCTCGGGGCGATTCACCCCGGCGAGATGAAACACCACGTCCGCATCACGAAGCGCGGCTGTAAGCTCGCGCGGGTCATTCTCCACATCGAAGCGCGAAAGCTCAACCTCGGCGCGCGCGGCGAGCGCGAGGCAGAGGTTCTTACCTACGAAGCCCGAAGACCCGGTCACCAGCACCTTCATCGTCGTAGCTCCAAGACGGCCTGCCGCACGCACGAAAGCTTCTGCAGAAGCTCGATCATCCCCGAGGTGTCAAGAAAGCGCGGCAACACAGCGTTGCCCAAGGCCCCCATGCCTCCGTTTATCAATAAAGCTTTGCCATCGAACATGCTCTGCTCCGGCTCTGGACTCACAGGACCTGACATCATCCCCGATAGGTTATTTGTCCAGTTGTTTGCATATTCTGGCTGGAATGCCTATCGCCATTACGTGGTCAGGTATGTTTTTCACCACGACTGCACCAGCCCCAACGACAGACCACTTTCCGATATGTATATTGTTTCGCACGGTGCTACCGATGCCAAGATGCGTCCCCTCACCCACGCAAACACTTCCGCCAAGATGTGTCCCCGGAGAGACATGAACATGATTCTCAATGAAGCAGTCATGATCGATAGTGGCGCTCGTGTTGATAATAGTATTGCACCCAACCTTGGCGTCGACATGAACCACCGCGCCTGCACATATCACAGTGCCCTGCTGAATCGCAGCAGATGGCGAGACAATAGCTTTAGGATGAATCACCACAGCGAAGCTACAGCCATGAGCTCCAAAGTGCTCGTAGAGGAAGCTGCGGGCTCTGTTGTCCCCTATGGCAAGTATCAATGAAGCTTTATGCTCTCGACAGATGTTGATAGTATCTCGCGGGCCTGAAGAGATAATCGGCAACCCAAACCAGAGGCCTCCTCGTTTGCCTGGATCATCATCAGCAAATCCGACGACATCAAAATTCGCACACTGCGCCGTTTCTGCAACGACCTTCCCGTGGCCGCTGGCGCCATAAACAACAAGCCGTTTAGATGTCGGCATGACCATCTTCTCGAGACCCCATAAATTCCGGCATAGTCGCAGCTTCCTTATGGGCAATGCCTTCGCACCGCGCCACCTTTAGTATCGTTTTGGTTAGTATTCGCAGGTCGATCCAAGTTGATCGATTGTCCACATACCACACATCATAAGCAAACTTTTCGTCCCAGGAGATGGCATTTCGACCATGAATCTGCGCCCAGCCAGTAACCCCTGGCTTAACTTCAAGCCGCCGCTTTTGATATGAAGAGTATCGTTCGAGATACTGCATCAATAAAGGTCTCGGTCCGACCAAGCTCATGTCTCCCTTGAGCACGTTTATAAGCGTGGGCAGCTCATCAATTGAGGTTTTGCGCAGTATTTTACCAACAAAAGTTAATCTTGCGTTATCGCGACTAATGTTGGTTTCCTCTTGCGAGCAGCATCGGCGCATAGTCCGGAATTTAATGAGCAAAAAAGGTCTCCCTCGGATCCCGGGCCGGAGCTGCAAAAAGCAAACAGGGAACCCCATTGTAAACAGAATGGAGCAAGCCGCCAGAATAACCAACGGGAGTGAGATAAGTAGCCCCAATCCACTTCCAACGATATCTATAATACGCTTGGAAGCATCGCGCAGCATCATCATTAACGACGACTGGCGCAGCTCCTCCATCGGTGTTTGCCTCGGTTTCCTGTCGAGATGGGTTTTATTCGCGGGACACATCAAGCACCGACTGTGCAACGAATTCTCGTTGGCTGCTCGTCAGGCTGGAGCCACTTGGCAGGCAAAGGCCATCCTCGAACAGCTTCTCCGAGACACCATTGTTGCGTACGCGATAGTTACGAAATATCGGCTGCAGATGCATGGGTTTCCACAGGGGCCTTGATTCGATGTTCAAACGCTCAAGATGCAAACGAACTTCTTCTCTAGAAGCACCAAACTGCCTTGAATCAATTGTGATACAGGTCAACCATTGTGTAGATCGACCAAACGAGGCCTCTGGCATAAACTCGATACCTGGCGTCGAAGCAAAAAATTCTCTGTAGAAAGCATAGTTTTCTCGTCGACGCTCAATCTTCTGCTCGATGTTCTTTAGTTGTCCTCGCCCAATGGCGGCGAGCAAATTGCTCATGCGATAGTTAAAACCAATATGCGAGTGCTGGTAGTGAGGAGCCGGATCTCTCGCTTGTGTCGCTAAAAAACGAGCTTTATCGATATACTCTTTGTTGTTGGATACGAGCATACCGCCACCACTGGTGGTGATGATTTTGTTCCCATTGAATGAAAAGACACCAAAATCTCCGAATGAACCTGCCTGGCGATCTTTGTAGGTTGCCCCGAGGGCTTCGGCTGCATCCTCGATTAATGGGACATTATAGCGAGCACACACCTCGTTAATTGGCGCGTAATCACAACATTGACCATAGAGATCGACCGCTATTACCGCACGAGGCAACCTGCCTCGCCGCGCACATGCTTCGAGTTCATCGCATAGAAGCTGCGGATCCATGTTCCAGGACGATTGGTCGCTATCAATAAAAACTGGCTTGGCGTTAACATAGGTGACGGCATTGGCGGTTGCAGCAAAGGTGAAACTCGAGACTAAAACTTCGTCGTCTCTCGCCACCCCAAGAAGCAAAAGGGCAAGGTGCAACGCCGCCGTCCCGCTCGAGAGAGCCGCCGCATGTTCAGCCCCCACCATTGCACTGAGCTCTCTTTCGAAGGCATCGACGTGAGGACCCAAGGGGGCAATCCAGTTGGAGTCAAAAGCCTCAAGAAGCAACGCCCGCTCGCCGGGCCCCACATCAGGAGGGGAAAGAAAGATGCGGGTCATTTTTCGTAGCACCTCTCCGTATTGAGCAGTTCAATGCACTTGGCCAACGCCGCCTACTTGCGTGTGTTGTATTGTTTGAGGTTCTTACCTACGAAGCCCGAAGACCCGGTCACCAGCACCTTCATCGTCGTA
>CAYXQW010000070.1:0-10386 GCA_964466695.1 uncultured Bdellovibrionales bacterium | reverse complement strand
CATCTTGAAGCCGGCCCTCGCGAACGGCGAGCTGCGCTGCATCGGGTCTACCACCTACAAGGAATTCCAGAGCGTCTTCGAGCGCGACCGGGCGCTCGCGCGGCGCTTCCAGAAGATCGAGGTCAAAGAGCCGAGCGTCGACGAGACGGTGCAGATCTTGCGAGGGCTCAAGACCGAGTACGAGAAGTTCCACGGCATCAGCTACACGAACGGCGCCATCAGGCTCGCGGCCGAGCTCGCCGCCAAGCACATCAACGACCGCTTCCTGCCCGACAAAGCCATCGACGTGATCGACGAGGCGGGGGCGGCCGTGCGCTTGCTCGAGGAGGTCCGGCGGCCCAAGGCCATCCGCGCGAAGGACATCGAGCAGGTGGTCGCCAAGATGGCCAGGATCCCGGCCCGCACGGTGTCGCTCTCCGACAAGGAGCGGCTCGCCACCTTGGAGCGGGATCTCGCGCTCATCATCTACGGCCAAGACCAGGCGATCGAAGCCGTGTGCTCGGCCATCAAGCTCGCGCGCGCCGGGCTCGCGAGCCCCGAGCACCCGGTGGGGAGCTTTTTGTTCGCCGGCCCGACGGGCGTCGGCAAGACCGAGCTCGCCCGCCAGCTCGCGAAGTCCCTCGGGGTCGAGTTCTTGCGCTTCGACATGTCGGAGTACATGGAGAAGCACACGGTCTCGCGCCTCATCGGCGCGCCGCCCGGCTACGTCGGCTTCGACCAGGGCGGGCTGCTCACCGACGCCATCGTCAAGCACCCCTACGCCGTGCTCCTCCTCGACGAGATCGAGAAGGCGCACCAAGATATCTTCAATATCTTGTTGCAGGTGATGGACCACGCGACCCTCACCGACAACAACGGGCGCAAGGCCGACTTTCGCAACGTCACCCTCATCATGACCACCAACGCCGGGGCCTTCGACATGCAGGCCGCGGCCATCGGCTTCGCCGGCGGCAGCAAGAGCGACGCCGGCAAGAAGGCGATCGAGCGGCTCTTCCCGCCCGAGTTTCGTAACCGCCTCGACGCTGAGGTCACCTTCTCCCACTTGACGCCCGAGGTGGTCGCGCAGGTGGTGGACAAGCTCATAACCGAGCTCGAGGCGCAGCTCGCCTCGCGCCGGGTTACGATCGAGCTCACGGCCGCGGCGCGTGCAAAGCTCGCCCGCGAGGGCTACGACCACAAGAACGGCGCGCGGCCGATGGCGCGGCTCATCGATCGTAAGGTGCGCCGGGCGCTCGCCGATGAGATCTTGTTCGGCAAGCTCGCGCGCGGCGGCGCGGTCAAGGTCGATGAGCGCGACGGCGAGCTTGTTCTTTGCTTCCCTGAGAACCTGTGAACGCCGAGCGACACATCTTCGCGAGCACGCACTCGTCGCAGCGCGGCCGCCTGGCGACGCAGACCGCGCGCCCGTGATGGATCAACATGTGACTGAACTCGATCCAGCTCTCCTTGGGCACCTGCCGCATGAGGTCGCGCTCGATCTTCACCGCGTCCTGCTCGTCGCTAAGACCGATGAGCTGCGCGAGGCGCGCCACGTGCGTGTCGACGACGATCCCGCTTACGATGCCGAAGGCGGTGCCGAGCACCACGTTGGCGGTCTTGCGCGCGACCCCGGGCAGGGCGCAGAGCGCGGCCATCGTGCGCGGCACCTCGCCTCCGTGCTCGGCGACGAGCACTTGGGCCATGCCGCGCAGATTCTTCGCCTTGGTGCGAAAGAAGTTGACGCGGCCGATAAGACCTTCGAGCTCGCTTTGCTCGGCCTCGGCCAGGGCCGCGGCGCTCGGGTAGCGCGCAAAGAGGGCCGGGGTCACGGTGTTTACGAGCTTGTCGTTCGCCTGCGCCGAGAGCATGGTCGCGACTAAGAGCTCGTAGGCGTTCTCGTGCACGAGCGCGGTCGTGGCGTCCCGATAGAGCTCTTTGAGCGCGGATAAGATGGGCTCTACCCGAGGGGCTCTTTCTTTGCTCCTCATTGCACAGGAGATGCCATGAGGGATCGTGGATGGCAAGCACGTTGCCACAGGCACATTCATGACGTTATGAGCGTCGTCGCGATTTTTATGTCGCGAAGGAGCGCGCATGGGTTACGCCGACGACTACCGGGAGCACTTGACCGTCTCGCCGATGAGCGACTTCGTCGAGCAGGTCGGCGATCTCTTCGAGCGCTTCGGCTTATGTCGCGACCTCGGCCGCATCTTGGCGGCGCTCTACCTCGCACCGAGGCCGCTCGCGCGGGCGGAGCTCGCCGAGCTTTTAGGGCTCTCGGTGGCGATGGCCGCCACGTCTTTGGAGGAGCTATCGCGCTGGCAGGCCGTGCGCATGGCCGGTGAGCACTACGAGGCCGAGCCGCGTCTCGCGAGCGTGTTCGCCGCGGTTCTGTCGCGGCGTGAGCGTAAGGCCAATGCTCGCCTGCGCGCCGTCGCTGACGAGGTGCGCCTCGCTTACGCCCCGTCCCGTCAGGGCGAGCAGCTCGTGGCCCGCTTAAAGACCCTCGAGGGCCTCTTCGATCTCCACGAGGCGCTCGTCCAAAAGATCGAGCATGCGCTGCCTAGCGTCGCGGCGCGCCATGAGTGAGCTTTGTGCCCGCTTCGAAGAATTGCGCCTCCGGCACTGGCCGGAGATGGCGGCGCTCATCAGCCACATCGTGACGTCCAAGAACCCTGGCAGTGAGTCCTCCACCCTCGCGAAGATGTGCGCCTATCATTTAGAGAGCGGCGGCAAGCGCATCCGCGCCGTGTTGCCGCTCGTGACCGCGGAGGCGCTAGGTCACGACCCCGAGCCGCTCGTCGCGTTCGGCGCGGCCTGTGAGGTCTTGCACAACGCGACGCTCGTGCACGACGACCTGCAAGACGGTGACAGCCTGCGCCGCGGGCGCGAGGCCGTCTGGCGGCGCTTCGGTTCGGCGCAGGCCATCAACCTCGGCGACGCGATGTTTTACTATGCGCTGCTCTTGCTGCGGGAGTGGCAGGGCGACGCCGCGCGCAGAGATCAGGCGGTCGATCTGCTCTTGACCGAGACCTTGCATGTCATCGACGGGCAGGAGCGCGAGCTTACGCTGCGGGGCGCGCAGGTCGTGAGGCTCGACGAATACCTGGCGATGGTCGAGGGCAAGACCTCGGGGCTCTTTTCGTTGCCGATGAAGGGCGCCGCCATCTTGTGCGGGGCCGACCAGCGCACGGCGGCGGCTATCGGCGAGGCGGCGCGTCACCTCGGCGTGCTCTTTCAAGTGCAGGACGATCTCGTCGATATCTTCGGCGACAAAGGACGCGGCGAGGTCGGCAGCGACATCGCCGAGGGCAAGCGCAGCATCCTCGTCGTGCACGCCTTGAACCATGCGTCCTCTTCGCAGGCGCGGCGGTTGCTCGAGATCCTCGACCGACCGCGCGAAGAGACCGGCGTCGACGAGCGTGCCACGGCGATCCAAATCTTCGAGGAGACCGGGGCGGTCACCCGCGCTCGGCAGGAGCTCGACGCGCGCCGTGAGGCCAGCCGCGCGGCGGTCGCGAAGCTCGATCACGGCCCCCTCGCGGCTTTGATCGCAAAGCTCGGTGTGTTCCTCGACGGCGCGTCGCGGGTGTCGCTCGCGGCGCCTCTTGTGACGGCGAGCGCAGGCGAAGATCTCACGCTCTGCCGCGAGCTGCTGCCAAAGGTGTCGCGCACCTTCGCGCTCTCCATCGCGGCGCTGCCGCCGGGGCTCGAGGAGCCGGTCTTGATCGCCTATCTCCTATGTCGGATCGTCGACAGCATCGAGGATGACCCCGGGCTCGACATCGCCGCCCGCGAGCGGCTCTTCGACATCTTCGACGCTGTGCTCACCTACGACGAGCGGCCGCCCGAAGAGCTCGAGCTGGCGATGGCCGCGCAAGTGCTCACCGGCGTCGCGGCCGAGGTGACCCTCTGCCGGCGCGCAGGCGCCGTGATGCGTGCTTTTCGGCGCCTGCCTACCGCTCAGCGTCACGTCATCCGCCCGCGCGTGCTCGTCATGCTCGAGGGGATGCGCGCCTACTGCCGCAGGCACGCTCGAGATGGTCGCCTGCGCCTCAAAGACCTCACCGAGCTCGAGGAATACTGCTACTACGTTGCCGGCACCGTCGGTCGTCTGCTGACCGATCTCTTCCTCGCCGCCTGCCCGAGCATGACGGCCGCCAAGCGCGAGCTGGTGCGAGACTCTGCGGTCAGCTTCGGCGTCGGGTTGCAGCTCACAAATATCGTCAAGGACGTGGCCGAGGACCTTGGCCGCGATGTCTGCTTCTTGCCGGAGAGCCTGGCTCATGAGGCAGGCATCGAGCTTCCGAGCATCCTCGAGCCCCGCCACCGTGAGGCCGGGCTCCGTGTTTTGCGCGCCGTGTGCGCCAGGGCCCGCCATCACCTCGCGCGCGCGCACGCCTACTGCCTCTCTTGGCCTGCCGTGGAAGGTCGCGCCGTGCGGCTCTTTTGTAGCGTGCCTTTGGTTTTGGCGCTCGAGACGCTCGCTGTCGTCGAGCGCGGCGACGGCGCGCTGCAGGTCGGCAGCTCACCCAAGATCGATCGCGCGACGGTGATGGCGGTCGTCGCCGAGGCCCAGGAGGCGGCAGGTGATGACGCGCGGCTTGCGGCCCAGCTCGAGGTCGCGCGCTAAGCGCGAAGAGATTTGTGACCTGTTGACTCTCGACACCCATCCACGCTAGTTGACGGCGTTCGTGAGCGCCCAGGTAGCTCAGTTGGTAGAGCAGAGGACTGAAAATCCTCGTGTCGATGGTTCAATTCCGTCCCTGGGCACCACCTCTCTACCTTCTCCATAACAACGTCGATATTCATGGCCGGGCCGAACGGCGGCGGCGGAGTTGCCACTTCTCGACGGCGGCGTTGTGGCAGTCGAGGGTCTTGCAGAAGACGTGGCGCCCACCTTGCGAAGCGACGAAGAAGAAGTCGTCGCAAGTCGAGGGCTCTGCCACGGCGGCGAGGGCCGCGCGGCCGGGGTTGGCGATGGGGCCGGGGGGCAGGCCGTAGACAGCGTAGGTGTTGTATGGGTGGGGGAAGTCGCGCAGGTGCGCGCGCTTGAGGTTACCGTTGAAGCGCGGGTCTTCGAGGGTCGCGGCGTAGATCACGGTCGGGTCGGTCTCGAGCCGCCAAGCGGGCCTCGCCTGCAAGCGGTTGTAGAAGACGCACGCGATGCGCGGCCTCTCCTCTGGGGCTCCGGTCTCCTTCTCCACGATCGAGGCGAGGGTCACAAGTTCGCGCATCTCGAGCGCTAGCGGGCCGCGCCCCTTGGTCGTCGCCGCCTCGTAGGCGCGGTGAAACATGGAGAACATCGCCTTGAAGATCGCCTCTTTGGCGAGCCCGCGCGCGAAGGCGTAGGTCTCGGGGAAGAGGTAGCCCTCGCAGGTCGGCCCTGGGATCTCGTGCCGTGCGAGGAAGGCGCGGTCGTCGCAGAGTTCGTCGAACGCGGCCGCGCTCATCCAGCCTCCGCGCGCGAGCGCGTCGCGCACGAGCCAGCGGTTGTGGCCCTCGACGACGGTGAAGGGCTCGGTGCGCACGCGGCCCTCATTGAGCTTGGTGAGCAAGCTTTGCGGGGTATCTTGGGGCAACACGAGGTATTGCCCGGAGCGCAGCCTGGTCTGCGAGGTGGCGCGCGCGTAGAGGTAGACGAAGCGCGCTTTGCGCAAGACCCCCTGTCGTTCGAGGCGGAGGAGCGTGCCCTTGAGCGTGTCGCCGCGGGAGATGGTGAGCACGTGCTGCGCGTCGCCGCCGAGCTCTCGGTGCATGTGACGGCGCAAGAGGCTCACGCCGACTACAGCGCTGAGCGCGATCAGCGCGAGCGCTACTACGAGGGCCACGCCGAGGACACGCGCGCTAGGTTTCATGTCGCCTGCTGTCGAGGTAGGATTGTAAGATGAGGGCCGCCGCCACCTTGTCGATGTTGGCGCGCCGCTTGGCGCGCCGCGCGCCGCCTTCCTTCATGCTGCGCTCGGCGGCCGCGGTGGTGAGCCGCTCGTCCCAGCGGGTGACCTTGAGGGTGAGGTGTTTTGCGAGCTCTGCGATGAAGGCGTCCACGGCTTCGGTGGCGGGGCCGTGCTCGCCAGAGAGGCGCAGCGGATAACCCACCACGAGCTCCGTCACCTCATGCTCGCGGGCGAGGGCCGCGAGGCGCGCGAAGACATCCTCGCGCTTGCGCTCGATGACCAGGAGCGGTTGGGCGGTGATGCCGAGCGGATCGCAGAGGGCCACGCCCACGCGCACGCTACCTACATCGACGCCGAGGATACGGATCACGAGGGTGGCTCGTGAGCTTCTTTATGGAAGCTTAGACAGGCGCTCTTCGAGAGCTGCCAGGCGTTGTCGGATCTCGTCCATCTCTTGCCCTACCGTGGCGTAGCGCGAGACCTTGTCCATGCTCCCCTTGACGCGAGCCTCGATGCTCTTTTGCAGATCGTCGAGCGCTTTCTGGGAGGACTTGATGAACTCGGTGAGCCGCAGCGGGGCGCCGCTGTCCTCGAAGCCTTCCTTGGCGCGGTGACTGAGCCGCTCGAGCCTGTCGCCGAGGTCGGCTTTGAGCTTGTGCGCGGTCTCTTTGAGCTCGGAGGCGGCGCTCTGCACGCGCTCGACCCGCCCGCGGGCGAGCTCGCTCAAAGTGCCGCTGCCGTTTTGCACGAGGTCGCGCAAGAGCGTGAGCGGCATGAAGCTCTTCTTCTTCTCGGTCTCGAAGATGATCTGCGCGAGCGTCACGCTCGAGAGGTCCTCGCCGGTCTTGTTGTCGACGATGCGAACCTCCGCGCCGTCACGGATCATGCCGGCGATATCGTCGAGAGTGACATAGCAGCTTTGCTCGGTGTCGTAGAGCTTACGATTGGCGTAGCGCTTGATGATCTTTGGTTCTGACATGAGGCCTGGCGTAACACGCGCCCGTCGCCATGGTCAAGCTACGATCATGAACGCGAGCTGTAATGGTCGGGGTGATAGGATTTGAACCTACGGCCTCTTGGTCCCGAACCAAGCGCTCTACCAGGCTGAGCTACACCCCGCTCTTCGGGCGACGCTAGGTAGCCCACGAGCCCGAGCGCTGTCAACACATCGTTTAGAGCGGTGCCCAAAAGGTGCTATGACGAGCCCAACACACCTCTCGAACAGGGATGCACGAGCCATGCGAGTCTATATCAGCGCCGACATCGAGGGCATCGCCGCCATCTCCCATTGGGATGAGACGGCCAAGAAGCACGCAGACTATGCGGAGTTTCGCGAGCAGATGACGGCGGAGGTCGTGGCGGCCTGCGAGGGCGCCCTCGGTGCTGGTGCCACCTCGATCTTGATCAAGGACGCGCACGACACGGGAAGAAACTTGATCCCAGCCAAGCTCCCGCGTGAGGCCGAGCTCATTCGTGAGTGGAGCGGTCACCCATTCTCGATGATGCAAGAGCTCGATGATTCCTTCGACGCCGCGCTCCTCGTTGGCTACCACTCCCGCGCGGGCTCTGGCGCTTCCCCGCTCGCGCACACCATGTCGGGCGAGACCATCTCCGTCCGCATCAATGGTCAAGACGCATCCGAGCTCATGATCTCCGCTTACACGGCCGGGCTCGTGCGCGTCCCGCTCGTGTTTGTCTCCGGTGACGCCGACATCTGCGCCGAGGCACAAACCCGAATTGCGGCTGTGCACACCGTCGCCGTCAAGAGGGGTGTCGGTAAGTCCACCATCAATATCCACCCGCACCTCGCGATCGAGCGCATCCGCGCCGAGGTCAAAGCCGCCCTCACGGCCGATCGGCGCGCCTGCCAGGTCACGCTGCCGCGCTCTTTCAGCGTCGATGTGCGCTACCGCGGGCACGCCGATGCCTATCGCCTGAGCTTCTTTCCAGGCGCGTGTCTCGTAGAGCCTCACGTGGTGCGCTTCGCGTCCGACGACTACTTCGATGTGCTGCGATTCTTCTCCTTCGCCTTTACCTGGTGAGGCGATCTTGGCCCTCGTTTTGGTTGTGCGCGCCTTGACTTGGGCCGTGCCCGCGCGCGATACAACGCGCCGTTCGCGGAGTCATAAATCGTCGCCTGGCGCGGAGTAATAGATGACCAAGCCCGTGTATCGTCGAGTCTTGCTCAAGCTGTCCGGTGAGGCGCTGCAAGGCGACGGCGGTTATGGCATCAGCCCTAAGGTGATCGAGGGCATCGCGCAGGAGATCCGCGAGGTGCACGCGATGGGCGTCGAGCTCGCCATCGTCATCGGCGGCGGCAACATCTTCCGCGGCGTCGCCGCGAGCGCGCAGGGTATGGGCCGTGCCGCCGCCGACTATATGGGCATGCTCGCCACGGTCATCAACGCCCTGGCCTTACAGGAGGCGATCGAGGGCCAGAAGGTGCCGACGCGCGTGCAGACCGCCATCGACATGAGCCAGCTCGCCGAGCCCTATATCCGCCGCCGCGCGATTCGCCACCTCGAGAAGGGCCGCGCCATCATCCTCGCGGCCGGCACCGGCAACCCCTACTTCACCACCGACACCGCCGCGGCCTTGCGCGCCATGGAGCTGCACGCCGACATCCTGCTCAAGGCCACCAAGGTAGACGGCATCTACGACGCCGACCCCGTGACCTCGCCCGACGCCAAGCGCTACGAGCGGATAAGTTATAATGAGGCGCTGCGCCGCGAGCTCAAGGTCATGGACGCCACCGCGTTCACCCTCTGCCGCGACAACCATGTCCCGATCCTGGTCTTCAAGCTCGGCGAGCGGGGCAACATTCGGCGCGTGATCTCGGGGGAGAAGGTGGGGACGATCGTCAGTGAGCATACGCAAGACGAGGAGGCAACCTCATGAGCATGGTGGATGACGTTTTCAGCGAGCTTACGCGGCATAACCTCGAGACTCACAACGCCCTCAAGGCGCAGCTCGGCAAGCTCCGCACCGGCCGCGCCAATGTCACTATCTTGGACGACGTCAGGGTGGACTACTACGGCGTGCCGACGCCGCTGCACCAGTGCGCGAGCTTGCACGTGGCGGACGCGCGCTTGATCCAGGTCAAGCCCTACGAGAAGAAGATGCTCACCGAGATCGAGAAGGCCATCATGGCGGCCGACGTGGGCATCATGCCTCAGAACGACGGCGAGCTCATCCGCCTGCCGGTGCCGGGGCTCACCGAGGAGCGGCGCCGGGAGCTGGTGAAGCAGGCCAAGCACCGCGGCGAGGAGGCGAAGATCGCCTTGCGCAATCATCGCCGCGACGCGAACGACATGCTGCGCGAGCTCGAGAAGGAGAAGGAGCTCTCGCAAGACGACCTCAAGCGCGCGCTCGAGAAGGTGCAAGAAGAGGTCGACGCCGCCATCGAAAAGATCGATCAAACGCTCGCCGTCAAGGAGAAAGAGATCCTCGAGGTATGACGAGCGCTGATTTGCCTCGTCACATCGCCATCATCATGGATGGCAACGGGCGCTGGGCGGTCGAGCGCGGTCTGCCGCGGCTCGAGGGTCACAGGCGCGGCGCCGAGGTCGTGCGTGACATCGCCACCTTCGCGCGCGAGCGCGGCATCCCCTACCTCACGCTCTACTCCTTCTCGGTGCAGAACTGGTCGCGCCCCATGGAAGAGGTGCGAGGGTTGATGGCGCTGCTCGAGGAGTTCTGCGAGCGCGAGCAAAGCACGCTCGATGCGCAAGACATTCGCTTGCGCACCATAGGCAGCCTCGAGCGGCTGCCCGTCTCGACGCGCGACGCCCTCGCAAAGCTCGTGCATCACACCGCCGCGCACGCGGCCATGACGCTCACGCTCGCCATCGACTACGGCGGCCGGGAGGAGATCATGACCGCGGTGCGTGGTTTGCTGCGTGATGTGCAGCGAGGCGCGCTCGAGCCTGCGGCCGTCGACGAGGCCTTTTTGGCGGCGCGCCTCGACGCCTCTTTCCTGCCCGATCCCGATCTCGTCATCCGCACCTCGGGCGAGCTTCGGGTCTCGAACTTCTTGTTGTGGCAGCTCGCCTACAGCGAGCTCTACTTCACCAAGGTGCGCTGGCCAGATTTCAGCCGCGCGGAGCTTGGCCTCGCGCTCGAGGATTACAAGCTACGGGAGCGGCGCTTCGGCGCGGTCTCCGAAGTTCGCGACGGGGTTTCGGTATGTTAGTCACGCGCGTGCTCGCGGCGCTCTTGTTCGCGCCGTTGCTCCTCTGGGTCGTCTGGGTGGGCGGCCTGACTCTGACGATCACCACCCTCGTCCTCGGCGTGATCATGCAGTGGGAGTTCTACACGCTCGTCTTCGGGCGGCGCGCCGCGCTTCTCAAGGGCGTCGGGATCCTAGGTGGTCTCGCGCTCGGTCTTGGGGTTTTGGGACTCTTACCGCAGGCGCCCCTGTCGGTGGCGCTCCCCGTGGTGGTGCTCGCGTTCTTCTTCGTGGTGCTCGCGCGCCCCGACCCCATCTCCGCGTCCGCCGCCAAGGTGGGGC
>CAYXQW010000069.1:2291-10418 GCA_964466695.1 uncultured Bdellovibrionales bacterium | reverse complement strand
GGGCGGCGCTCGGCGAGAGCTCGCCTAGCGGGGGCCACGATCTCGGCGCTCATCAGACCTTGAGCCGCGTCGTCTTGCTGCTGCGCGAGAACTACGTCGAGCCCGAGCGCATCAAGCCCGACGAGATGCTCATAGCCGCGCTCGATTATATTCAGAAGAATGTGCCCGAGGTCATGATCGAGAGGCTCGAGGGGCCAGGGCGCTTCAACGTGATCGCCGGCGCCTCGTCGCGGGTCTTCGAGCTCGGCCGTGTCACGCAGCTCTTTGAGGTCACGCTGGCGTTGCGGGATATCTTCCGCTTCTTGCAGGCCAGCTTGCCGCGGGAGCTCGAGCGGCGCAACGTCGAGCACATAGCCATCAACGGCATGCTCTCCACGCTCGATCCGCACTCGGTGTTGCTCAAGCCCGAGAGCTTCGATGAGGTGAAGCTCTCGACCAAGGGCGAGTTCGGCGGGCTGGGCATCGTGATCTCGATCAAGGATGGAGTCTTGACGGTGGTTTCGGCCATCGAGGGGACGCCCGCGTCGCGCGTGGGGCTGAAGGCCGGTGATCGCATCGTCAGGATCGGCGAAGAGGTCACGATCAACATGAGCATCGAAGACGCCGTGCAGCGGCTGCGCGGCAAGCCTGGCACCAAGGTGGTGGTCATCGTGCAGCGACGGGGATCGCCCGAGCCGCGTCGCTTCGCGCTTACGCGCGCCATAATCAAGATCGAGAGCGTCGCGTCGCGCCTGCGCGACGACGGCGTAGGTTACGTGCGGATCAAGAACTTTCAAAACAACACGTACGATGATCTGCACGATCACCTGGAGCGCTTGCGCAGGCAGAACAAGGGCGAGCTCGGTGGGCTCATCCTGGATCTGCGCAACAACCCCGGCGGTCTTCTCGATCAGGCCATCATGGTCTCGGACAGGTTCATCGAGCGCGGGCCGATTGTGGTGACGATCGGCGAGGGGGATCGCAAGCGCGAGGTCAAGGAGGCTCACTTCGCGGGGACGGAGCCGAGCTATCCGCTCGCGGTGCTGGTCAACGGCGGCTCGGCCTCCGCCTCGGAGATCGTGGCCGGAGCGCTGAAGAATCACGACCGCGCCGTCATCATCGGCCAGCAGACGTTCGGTAAGGGGTCGGTGCAGGTCCTCTACGACTTCCGCGACAAGAGCGCGCTCAAGCTCACGATCGCTCAGTATTTGACGCCCTTTGGCCGCTCGATCCAGGGGGTCGGCATCACGCCCGACATCGCCGTCGACCCGGTGTCCGCGGACAAGGACGCGGTGCATCTGTTCGCCGACGCCGAGGAGCCGCGCGAGAAGGATCTGGAGAAGCACCTCGAGCGGCGCGGCGATGACGATCCGGTGGCGGCGAAGCCGCGACCCGCGTGGCGCCTTACGCACCTCCTCTCGGCAGAGGAGCTGAAGCCCGACGGCGAGGGCGAGGCTTCGTCGCGTGGCGAGCTCGACTTCGAGACGCGGCTCGCGCACGAGATCTTGTCTTCGGCGAAAGCGAAGTCGCGCCCCGAGCTCATCGCGCGCGCGCTACCCATATGCGAGGCGCGCGCGCGCGACGAGCGGTCGAGCATCGCGGCGAGGCTCGGGCAGCTCGGGATAGATTGGGCCTCGCCCGATAAAGAGGCGACGGCGCGGGCGACGCCGCGGGTGAGCCTCGCGCTCACCGCCACGGGACCTTCGGGAGGGGAAGCGCGGCCGGGCGAGACGCTGCGCTTAGAAGTCATGGCGAAAAATAAAGGTGATGAGCCGCTCTATCGGCTCTACGCCGTGACCACGAGCGACAATCCGCTTTTCAATCACCTAGAGTTTCCGCTCGGTCGGGTCGAGCCAGGCGCGCGCCGCACCTTCGCGGTCGCGGTCAAGCTCCCCGAGGATCTCATCTCGCGCGCCGATCGGGTGACCTTGACCTTGTTCGAGGCGGAAACACGCGCGAGCCTCGCCTCGGTCGCCACGATGGTCAGCGTCGAGGAGCCGCCGCGGCCGCTCTTCGCCTTCCGGGCGCTGGTCGATGATCGCGCGCACGGCAACGGCGATGGGGTGTTGCAGGCGGGCGAGAGGGTCGAGCTCGATGTGCAGATCGATAACCTCGGGAGCCGCGAGGCCAAGGATGTGATGGTGGCGCTGCATAACCTCGTAGGTGAGGCGATCCTGCTCGATCGCGGTCGCTCCAAGCTCGGGCGGCTCGGGCCGGGGATGTCGGCGGATACGGTCTTGAGCTTCGCCTTGCGCGCGGACACCAAGGCCGAGCTCGCAGAGCTCCGCCTGACCATCTGGGATGGCGTGCAAGGCAGCGCTACGAGCGATGTGTTGAAGCTCGAGGTCGCGCCGCCGCGGCCGTTCGAGGCGGTCGTGAGCGGTGTCAAGGTCGCGCGGCAGCGCGAGGTCCCGATCTATGCCGGGGCGACAGACGACGCGCCCGTGCTCGGCATGATGACGCGCGATCTATGGTTTCGCAGCGACGGCCGCGTCGCCGGGAAGTGGCGGCGGCTGCCGCTGCACCCGGGCTGGATCGGCTTCGTGCGCGAGCAAGACATCAAGACGACCAAGGCTGCGCCGCGCTCTACGCCAAGAGCCAAGATAGCGCTCGCGCCGCCGCGCGCCGCGCCGGTCGTGGAGCTCGAGCTGCCGAGCCTCGTCGTGAGCGGCGAAGAGCTGCGCCTGCGCGGGCGCGTGCGCACGGAGCGCGAGCTGCGAGATGTGTATGTCCTGGTGAACGATCGCAAGGTCTACTACCGCGCGCTCGGCGACGTGCGGAGAGATCCGTCGCGAGGTCGCCTCGAGGTGCCGGTCGAGGTGACGGTGCCGTTGAAGGGCGGCGCCAACCTGGTTACGGTCGTCGCGCGCGAAGACGAGGAGCTGGTCGGGCAGCGGACGGTGGGGATCTTCCGCGAAGAGCTCCCGGCCGTGGCCGACGCGAAGTGAGCGCGGTGCGATCGCCTTTGACCTCTTGCCGGCCGGCAGTGTAGCGTGTGGCATCGTGAAAGGCTTCATCCTTGCCGCGGGACGTGGAGAGCGGCTGCGCCCGGTCACCGAAAGTGTACCTAAGCCGCTGCTGCCGGTGGGAAACATCCCGCTCATCGGCTACAGCCTGCGGCTTTTGCATCACCACGGGATCGACGACATCATCATCAACGTCTTCCACTGCGAGAAGGCGATCCGCGAGGCGCTCGGCGACGGCTCCGCGTACGGTGTGCACATCACGTACAGCGAGGAGGAGGAGCTGCTCGGTACGGGCGGCGGTCTCAAGCGCATGCACGAGGAGCTCAGCGAGGAGACGTTCGTCGTCGTCAACAGCGACGCCATCATCGACGTGGATCTGCGCGCGGCCATCGCCGCTCACAAGAGCCGCGGCGCCTTGGCGACCATGGTCCTGCGCGAGGATCCACAGCAAGTCGAGTATGGGCAGATCGAGCTCGACGAGACGGCGCGGATCCGGCGCATCCTGGGCCACGGCGAGAGCAATCAAGTTCTGACGCCTTACATGTTCACCGGGGTGCACATCATGGACCCGCGGTTCCTCGACTATATCCCGCTCGGGATCAACACCTGCGTCAACCGCTACGCCTACGTGAAGGCGCTCGATAACGGCGAGCTCTTGCAGGGCTTCGTCTACGAAGGCTACTTCGCCGACGCGGGCACGCCCGAGCGCTTCTACAAGGTCTTTCAAGACGCCCTCGATCAAAACATGCGGCTCTCTTACGCCGATCCGCTCGCGGGCTTCGCCCACGCGCCCCGGCGCGACGTCGCCGAGGTGGTGCGGATGGGGCGCGACGTCGAGCTCGCCCCCGGCGTGGAGATCTCGCCGCCGGTGTTGTTGGGCGACGGGGTCAAGCTGTGCGAGGGCGCGCACGTCGGGCCATACGCGCTCTTGCAGGCCGGCGCCCATGTCGGCCATGACGCCCGCGTCCACCACGCGATCTTGCTCGAGGGGGTGCACGTGGAGCCCGAGCTCGAGGTCGGAAAGCAAATGGTGAGCCGCAAGGCCAAGCTGGAATTCTAGAACGCCCTGTGACGCGCGGTCGCTTGCCATTGCGCGGAGCCGAGGCGTGTTGTAATGGGGTGGCCACGCGCGATTAGCTCAGATGGATAGAGCGACGGCCTCCGGAGCCGTAGGCCACAGGTTCGACTCCTGTATCGCGCGCCAGTTCTCTTCGTAACGAGTTCACATGCGAAACACGGGCGAGCTACCTCGCTCGCCCATCGCCGGCACCGACGCCGCGAGGCCGAGGCCGAGCGCGGCGCGGGTCTCGGTGGGGTCGATGATGCCGTCGTCCCAAAGGCGCGCCGTCGCGTAGTAGGGGTCGCTCTCCGTGGCGTACTTGTCGAGCATGGGGCGCTTGATGGCCTCCGCCTCCTCGGCGCTCAAGGCGCCGCCGTCGCGCGCGAGCTTCTCCTTGCGAACCTCTACGAGCACGTGCGCCGCCTGCTCGGCTCCCATCACCCCGATCCGCGAGTTCGGCCAGGCGAAGACGAAGCGCGGTTGATAGCTCCTGCCGCACATGGCGTAGTTGCCGGCCCCGAAGGACGCGCCGATGATCACCGTGAGCTTCGGGACGCTGGCCGTGGCCACCGCCTGCACCATCTTGGCGCCGTCCTTGGCGATGCCGCCTTGCTCGTAGCGCTTGCCCACCATGAAGCCCGTGATGTTCTGCAAGAACACGAGCGGGGTGCGCCGCTGGTCGCAGAGGTTGATGAAGTGCGCCCCCTTCTTTGCGCTCTCGCCGAACAACACGCCGTTGTTCGCGACGATGCCGATGGGGTAGCCCATGAGGCGCGCGAAGCCACACACGAGCGTGGTGCCGTAGTTCATCTTGAACTCGTGGAACAGGCTGCCGTCCACCAGGCGGGCGATGACCTCGCGCACGTCGTAGGGGTGGCGGTTGTCGCGAGGCAAGATGCCGTAGAGCTCCTCGGCGGGGTAGGCCGGCTCGCAGGGCTCGGAGAGCTCGAGTGGGCACGGGCGCCTGGTGCGGAGCGTCTCGATGACGCCGCGGCAGAGGTGGAGCGCCTCGACCTCGCTCGCGGCCAGGTGGTCGGTGACCCCGGAGACGCGCGAGTGCATCTCGCCGCCGCCGAGCTCCTCTGCGGTCACGACCTCGGCGGTGGCGGCTTTCACGAGCGGCGGCCCGGCGAGGTAGATGGTGCCCGCGCCCTTGACGATGATGTTCTCGTCGGCCATCGCCGGCACGTAGGCGCCGCCGGCCGTGCACATCCCGAGCACCACCGCCACCTGCGCGATGCCCGCGGCCGACATGCGAGCCTGGTTGTAGAAGATGCGGCCGAAGTGCTCCTTGTCCGGGAAGACCTCTGCCTGCATCGGCAAAAAGACGCCCCCCGAGTCCACGAGGTAAATGGTGGGGAGGTGGTTCTCGAGCGCGATCTCTTGGGCGCGCAGGTGCTTCTTGATGGTCTCGGGGAAGTAGGTGCCGCCTTTGACCGTGGCGTCGTTGGCGACGATCACGCACTCGCGGCCCGAGACCACGCCTATGCCGGTGACGATGCCGCCGCTCGGGACCTTCCCGTCGTAGAGGCCGAAGGCCGCGAGCGCCGAGAGCTCGAGGAACGCGGTGCCTTGGTCGAGGAGGTGCTCGATGCGCTCGCGGGCGAGCAGCTTGCCGCGCTTGCGCTGGGTGGAGGCCGCCTCCTCGGGGCCGCCCGCGCGCGCGGCCGCGAGCCGCTCGCGCAGCGTGGACGCGAGCCCGCGGTGGTGTTCGGCGTTCATCTTGAACTCGTCGCTCGTCGTGCGGAGGTGGCTCGGTAAGACATCCATGCCTCGCTCACAGCAAATGTCGGGCCGCCCGGCAAGCGCAAACTTACCGGCCGCCGCTACCTTTGTTATGAGGCGCGCATGACGACGCCGCGCGACGACATCGTGATCGTGATCCCCGCCCGCTTCGGATCGACCCGCTTCCCTGGTAAGCCGCTCGCCCGCATTCTGGGGCGCAGCATGCTCGAGCGCACCTATCGCATCGCCAAGGCGGTGCCCGCGGTGCGCGAGGTCTACGTCACCACCGATGATGGGCGCATCGCCGAGCATGCTCGCGCCTTCGGGGCCGAGGTGATCGAGGTGACCGCGCCGTGCCAAAACGGCACCGAGCGCGTGGCCCTGGCGGTGCGCGCGCTCACGCCGCGACCTTCGGCCGCCGTCAACTTGCAGGGCGACGCCGTGCTGACGCCGCCGTGGGTGGTCGCGGCCTTGGTCGAGAGCTTACGGCTCACGCACGGCGTGGTGACGCCGGCCGTGTTGCTCGACGAGGCGCGGCTCGCAGAGCTCGTCAAAAGCAAGCGCGAGGCTCCGGCCTCCGGCACCACCGTGGTTTTCGATCACGAGCACCGCGCGCTCTATTTCTCGAAGCACGTCCTGCCTTTCGCGCGGTCGACGCAAAGTCACCCGGTCTTTCGGCACGTGGGGATCTACGGCTACGACACCGAGACGCTGCTTCGCCTCGCGGCGCTCCCGCCCTCGCGGCTCGAGCTTAGCGAGGGGCTCGAGCAGCTCCGCGCGCTCGAGAACGGCATCCCGGTGCGGGTGGTGGAGGTGGACTATCGCGGTCGCACGCACGTGAGCATCGACGATCCGCGAGATCTGAAGCTCGCCGAGGCGGCGATCTTACGCGAGGGGGAGCTCGTAATATGAACGACACGGAGATCACGCTCTTGCTCTTGCGGCACGGCAACACCTTCGCGCCCGGCGACAAGGTGGTGATGGTCGGCGCCGCGCAGGACTTGCCGCTCGTCGCGCGCGGTCGCGAGCAGGCGGAGATCGTGCGAGATAGTATGCGCTTGGTGCGGCCAAAAGTATATCGATACTATGCCGCGCCGCTTCGGCGCACGATGGAGTTCGCCGAGATAGTCGCCGAAGGCGCGGCGGTCCGCTCGGATCCTCGGCTGCGCGAGCTCGACTATGGCGCCTGGTCTATGCTCGAAGACGACGAGGTCATCGCCAGGTTTGGGGGCGAGGCGCTTCGTGCCTGGCGCGAGCGTGGCGTGTGGCCGGAGGCGGCGGGCTTCGGTGAGAGCGACGATGCGGTGCGCGCGCGCGTGCTCGCCTTCGCGCGCGAGGTCGAGGCCGAGACGCCGCGCGGCGCGATCGTCGTGGCGGTGAGCAGCCAGGGAGTGTTGCGTTATTTTCTCCACCTCGTCGAGGGTGCCTTCGCTGCGCGGGCGGCCGTAAGAGGGCTTGCCGTGGGCACGGGGAAGGGGTCCGTGTTGCGCTGTGAGGGTGGTGCTTGGCGGCTCTCGGGTTGGAATCTCTCCGTCGCCGAGCTTTCGGGTGTTTTGAATCCTTGCGCGGTGCTCCTCTCCTAGGTACCTTTTCTGTTGGCGCTTTACCCACCCCGCATGGAGGCAGGCTCATGCCCGTCAAGAAGAAGGTTTCGTCGAAGAAGCCCGCGAAGAAGGTGACCAAGAAGACCGCCAAGAAAGTAGCCAAGAAGGCGATCAAGAAGGTTTTACGGAAGCCTTCGCCGCGCGCCAAACCCAAGAAAGTGACGCCGAAGAAGGTCGCGAAGCGCGCGGCGCCGAAGAAGGTCGCGTCCAAGAAAGCGGCGCCGAAGAAGGTCGCGAAGCGCGCGGCGCCGAAGCGTGCGAAGTCGCTGCCCGCGATCTTGCCCGTGGCGGTCTCGCGTCCGCCCGCAGCTCCCGTCGCTCCCGCCACGGATCCGGCCGCGTTCGGTGTGACCAACACCGGCACCTGGGGCGGTGATCACTTGCTGCGCGAGGAGGCCTTCGACGAAGGCGAGGACGCGCTCGATCCGTTGGACTCTTGAGTGGCGCGATGATTGACCACCACGGGGGAGGATGAGTACAGAGGCGGCCATGAGGTTAACGCATGGCGGCTGATGCGGTTTTTTGGTGGTTTTTCAAGGGATTCGACGTCAGGGACAACAAGGTCTGGTCGCGCTCGTTTGGCGGTTGTGACCTCGATGAGCTCGCGCGGCGTCACCCGACCCCGCTCTATTTCACCAACGGCAAACGGATCGCGGACAAGGTCTCGCTGATCAAGAAGGCCTTCGCCGCGCACTACGACGGCCCGGTCGATATTCACTACGCGGTCAAGGCCAACTATTGTCCGCAGATCCTCGATCTCATCGCCATGCTCGGGCTCGGCGCCGACGTCGTC
>CAYXQW010000069.1:0-2281 GCA_964466695.1 uncultured Bdellovibrionales bacterium | reverse complement strand
CGTCTCCCCGAACGAGGCTATCCTCGCCGAGCAGCGCGGCATCCCGCGCGAGAAGATCATGTTCACCGGCACGTCGGTCTCCAAGGAAGACCTCGAGCAGCTCGTTGAGCACAACAACTACAAGGTCAACATCGATTCGAGCTCCCAGCTCCAAAAGCTCGCCGCGCACGCCGACGAGTGGAACATCCGAGGGCTCCCCCTCTCGATTCGCTTGAACCCCAACGTGGGCGCGGGCCACAACCCCGATGTCATTACGGCGGGCGCGAGGAACGAGAGCGGGGTGCCGATCAAGTTCGGCATCGAGGAGGACCGCATCATCGAGACCTTCTTGGCCGCGCGCGCGCACGGCTTCGACCCCGACACCTTGCACATCCACATCGGCTCGGGGTGGCTAGGCGATGACGTCGAGAGCTTCAAGGCGGCGCTCGGGCAGACCTTGGCGGTCATGCGCGAGCTTTCGGCGCGCGGCTTTGTGCGGCTGAACCTCGACGTCGGCGGCGGCCCCGGCATAAGGTATCGCGAGGAGCAGCGCTCTTTCCCCTTCGACGCCTACGCCAAGGCCATCGGCGAAGAGCTCGCGCGCGGCGGCGTGACCATCAATCGGCTGATCACCGAGCCCGGCCGCAGCCTGGTGGGCGATTCGACGATCTTGCTCACACGGGTCAATACGGTTGAGGAGAAGAACGGCGTCTTGCACGCCTTCACCGACGCGGGCATGGGGACCTTGCTCAGGCCCAAGCTCTATCACGCCTATCACGAGATCATAAACGTCTCCAACCCCAACGGCGCGCCGCGAAGATACTCTGTCGACGGCAATATCTGCGAGACGGGAGATACTTTCACCCAGAGCCACCCCCGCGCGATCCCTACTATCCGCGAGGGCGACGTGCTCGGCATCCTGGACACGGGAGCCTACGGCGACGTGATGTCTTCGGCCTACTGCCTGCGCGGCAGGGCTAACATCATGATGGAGCACAGGGGGGAGCTGGTGCAATGCTCGAAGGGGGTGGAGGACTTGGCGCAGATCTTACATAGGTTCGATCTATCAACCACTCTGGCGAGGTAGCAGCTAACATGAGTAAAACTATCAAAGTAGGTATCGTAGGTTACGGCAACGTCGGCAAGGGCGTCGAGCTCGCCGTGGGGCAGTCGGAGGACATGAGCCTCGAGGTCATCATAACGCGGCGCGACCCTGGGGCGATAACCCCGCTCTCGCAGGAGACCAAGGTGGTGTCGATCGCCGGGGCCGAAGAGCTCGCGCGCGCGATCGACGTCATGATCTTGTGCGGCGGCTCGGCCACCGACCTCGCCGAGCAGGGCCCGTACTTCGCCGCGCGCTTCAACGTCGTCGATAGCTACGACACCCACGCGCGCATCCCCGCGTACTTCACTGCTGTCGACGAGGCGGCCCGTGAGGGCGGCAAGGTCGCGGTGATCTCCACCGGCTGGGACCCCGGGCTGTTCTCGGTGATGCGGGTCTTGTGCCAGGCCTTTTTGCCGCGCGGCGCTGTCCACACCTTCTGGGGGCCGGGCATAAGCCAGGGTCACTCCGACGCCGTGCGACGGATAAAGGGAGTCAAGGACGCGCGGCAGTACACGCTGCCCGTCGAGGCGGCGCTCGCGGCGGTGCGCTCTGGCGGCAACCCCGCGCTCGATACGCGCGCGAAGCACACGCGGCTGTGCTTCGTGGTGCTCGAGGAGGACTCCGCGGGCGAGAGGTCTCGCGTCGAGGCCGAGATCAAGGATATGCCCAACTACTTCGCCGACTACGACACCACGGTGCGCTTCGTCACCGAGCAAGAGCTCCATGCGGAGCACGCCAAGATGCCGCACGGCGGCGTGGTGCTCTCGAGCGGCGAGTCGGGCGCGAAGAGCAAGCAGCTCATGGAGCTCTCGCTAAAGCTCGAGAGCAACCCCGAGTTCACCGGTAATGTCCTCGTCGCCTACGCGCGTGCCGCGCACCGCTTAGCGCGCGAGGGCGCGCGCGGCGCGCGGACGGTGTTCGACATCGCGCCAGGGTACCTCGCGGCGGCGTCGGCCGAAGAACTGCGCCGGACGATGCTTTGATACAGCTATGAGACAAACCGGCTCGTGCGGATAGTACAAGGGCGGGTCGCCGAAGGATCGAGCGCCGAGGAGAGATGATCCGCTCCCGCGCTTAGCTTTCTCACGATCTGATGTATCGGCGGCCAAAACGAGCGAGTTATTTTGCGCCGTGCCCTATGGCCACGCGAACGACATGCGCAGCGAGTCGTCGCTGCACACGGCGGCGATATCGAGT
>CAYXQW010000068.1:0-10504 GCA_964466695.1 uncultured Bdellovibrionales bacterium | reverse complement strand
CGCTCGATCCCGGCGAGGCCTGCGACGACGGCTCCTATTGCGAGAACCGCACCACCCGCTGCACGGCCGACGCCACCTGCGCCGGCATCGGCGACGAGCTCTGCCTTCCGCGCTCGGGCGACGGCTGCAACGCGACGTGCGCCGCGGTCGAGCCGGGCTACGACTGCCCGGTACCTGGGCACCTCTGCGTAGCGCGACGCTGCGGCGATGGTTACATCGCGGCGGGCGAGCAGTGCGACGATGGCAACACTACCGCGAGCGACGGTTGCAGCGACGTCTGCGCCATCGAGACCGGCTACTACTGCCCGACCCCGGGCGAGCCTTGCATCACGGCTACCTGCGGCAACGGGGTGCTCGAGGGCATCGAAGAGTGCGACGACGGCAGCACCTCCTCCGGTGACGGCGACGGCTGCTCGGCCATCTGCGAGATCGAGGTGGGCTACGCCTGCCCGACGGTCGGCGCGCCGTGCGTGCCTATCGCCACCACCTGCGGCGACGGGGTCTTGCAGCCCGGCGAGCAGTGCGACGACAGCGGCTTCGCCCCGAACGATGGCTGCTCGGCCACGTGTCAGATCGAGGAAGGCTACGCTTGCCCGACGGTCGGCGCGCCGTGCCAGCTCTTGACCGTCACCTGCGGCAACGGCGTCACCGAGCCTGGCGAGGCGTGCGACGACGGCAAGAAGTGCTTCGACAACACGAGCTGCATGCTCGACGACGATTGCGCAGCGCGCGTCACGTGCGCCAATGCGTGCGGCGACGGTTTTGCCTGCAGCAACGTCGGCTCGGCGTGTACGGGCGGTCACCCCGGCACCTGCGCGCCGCGGGCCAATCTATGCGCCGACGGCGCCCCGTGCGCCAACCCGCTCGAAGCGTGCGTGGGTCACCCCGGCATCTGCACGCCGACGGTGGGCTGCAACACCTCGTGCCTCGCGCGCGGCGGCGACGGCTGCGACCGCATGTGCGGTATCGAGTCCATCTTCACCTGCGACGCCTCGGGGTACTGCACGCCTACTTGCGGCGACGGCATCACGTTGGTGACCGCAGGCGAAGCGTGCGACGACGGCAACAAGATCTCGGGTGACGGCTGCTCGGCGGCCTGCACCATCGAGGATGGCTGGAGCTGCACCAACCCCGCCGAGCAAGACAGCGTGCCGCTCATGATCCGCGACTTCGTGAGCTACGGCGAGACGCGCGCATCGCCGTGGGGGACGATCACGGCGACCCAGCGCGACTTCTTCGGCAGCCCGGCGACGTGGGAGAACCCATACAACGTCGGGTGTGGCGGCGGGAGCTGCATCAACCCCGATGTCGAGCCCGGGATCGTGCTGACCACCTTGGACAGCGAGGGCAAGCCCGTCTTCAACCCCGCGCACGGCTGGTGCAGCACCACCGCGGCGGCTCCCTTGACACCCTGTAACAGCGACGCCGACTGCGCGTCGGTCCCCGGCAATCATCAGTGCGAGCCCGGCGTCTGCTCGAACAGCCACTCTACGGCGTGCTCGAGCGACGCGGCTTGCGGCGGGACCAACCGGTGCTTGCTCACGGTTCAGGGCGAGACGAATTTCGCGCAGTGGTACCGCGACATCGCGGGGATCAACATGAGCACGGTGCTCGACCTGCCGCTGGCGGAGATAAGCGGCGTCTGCTCGAACAACGGCAACGCCTGCTCGTGCGCCACTTACCCGTGCGCGTCTTCTTGCGGCGGCACGAGCACGACCTGCGAGCGGGCCATCGGCACCTACGACTTCAACAGCGCCACCACGCAGATCGGCAGCGCCACCGGCTTCTTCGGCCCCGTCGACGCCGTCTGCGTCGGGGGCAGCGCGGCCGGCACGTACTGCGCGACGCCCGGCAATCCTTGCGCGGGCGGCGGCGTCTGTACGCACCAGCTCGGCGGCAACTTCCGGGCAGAGACCCACAACTTCGGCTTCACCACCGAGCTCACCATCAGATTCAGGTATCGTGGTGACGAGACCTTGTGGTTCCGCGGCGACGACGATGTGTGGGTGTTCGTCAACGGCCAACTGGCGGTCGATCTCGGAGGCATCCACTCGGCGATCGAGGACTCGGTGACGCTATCGTCCACCGAGGTCGACGGAGTCGTGCAAGATGCGCGTTTCGGCATCTTCCAAAACGGGATCTACGAGATCAAGATGTTCCAGGCGGAGCGTAACCGCACCGCCTCGAACTATCACCTCCAATTGAGCGGCTTTATCAACACGGGCGCGGTCTCCTGCACGCCGCTTTGCGGTGATGGTGTCGTGCGCGGCGACGAGGAGTGCGATGAGGGTCTCGATAACGGCTCGCCTGGTCACTGCAACATCGACTGTACGCTGCCCATAGTCTGCGGCGACGGCCTCCTGAATCGCGCCGCGGGCGAGGAGTGCGACGACGGCAACACCACGGGCGGCGACGGCTGCTCCGATATCTGCGAGCTCGAGAGCTGCGGCAACGGCGTCACCGATATATACGAGGACTGCGACGACGGGCCGAACAACGGCCTGCCGGGCTACTGCCCCGCCGATTGCTTGTACCTCTGCGGCAACGGCGCCCTCGATCCGGGCGAAGAGTGCGACGACGGTAACACCAACGACGACGACTCCTGCACCTCGGCCTGCACGCGGCCTTACTGCGGCGACGGCATCGAGAGCCCGGGCGAGGCGTGCGACGACGGCGCAAACAACGGCGAGTACGGCTACTGCGCCTGGGATTGCAGCGGCCCGGGGATGTACTGCGGCGACGGCATCGTCAACGGCGCCGAGGAGTGCGACCTCGGCGTCGGGGGCAACACCGGCGTCTACGGCGGCTGCACCGATACGTGCCAAAACGCGCCCTACTGCGGTGACAGCGAGGTCAACGGCACCGAGCAGTGCGACGATGGCATAAACGACGGCAGCGCTGGCTGCGACCCCTGGTGCGTGCTGCCGCCCGTCTGCGGCGACGGCATCATCAACCCGTACGTCGGCGAGGTCTGCGACAACGGGGTCAACGATGGCAGCTACGCAACCTGCAACGGTGACTGCACGCTCGCGCCCTACTGCGGCGATGGCTCCCGAAGCGCGCTGTACGAGGAGTGCGACAACGGCGTCAACGACGGCAGCTACGACACCTGCACCGACGAGTGCATACTCGCGCCTCATTGCGGCGACGACATCCTTCAAGAGGAGCACGAGATCTGCGACGACGGTCCGGCGAACAGCGACACGGCCTACGAGGGCTGTAGCTCTGTCTGTACCCTCGGTCCTTACTGCGGCGACGGCGCAATCTTCGCGAGCGAGGAGCTATGCGATGAAGGCGGAGAAAACGACGACGCCTACGGCAGCCTCTGCCGCACCGACTGCACGCCGGCCGAGCGCTGCGGCGACAACATCGTGCAGCCCGAGCACAGCGAGACCTGCGACGACGGTGTCAACGACGACAGCTACGGTGGCTGCACCGAGGACTGCCTCGAGGCCGCGCACTGCGGTGACACCGACGTGCAGGAGGAGTTTGGCGAGCAGTGCGACAACGGGGTCAACAACGGCAGCTACGGCACCTGCACGCCCGCCTGCCGGCTCGCGCCTTACTGCGGCGACGGCATCGTCAACGCCTTCGGCGGCGAGGCCTGCGACGGGACGGCGCTCGGCGGCAAGAGCTGCACCGACCTCGACGGCGACGGGATCCATGGCGAGCCCGGCGACTTCGACGGCGGCGTGCTTGCCTGCGACGCCTGCGGGCTCGACACCTCGGGCTGCTACCGCTGCGGCGACGGGATACGTAACGGCGTCGAGCAGTGCGACGGCGTCGGGCTCTGTAGCACGAGCGACGTCGACTGCGGCGACATGACCTGCGAGGGTCTCGGCTTCCCCTCGGGCACCGGCCTCGCGTGCACGGCGAGCTGCACCTTCGACACCTCGGGCTGCAACACCGCTACTTGCGGCAACGGGGTGATCGACGGCAGCGAGCAGTGCGACCCGGGCGCGGATCCGCCCTCGACATCGAGCTTCGGCACGCGGACCTGCACCGATCTCGACGGCGACGGCCTCCCCGACGACCCCACGCTCTTTACGGGCGGCGAGCTTGTCTGCCTCGAAAACTGCACCGTCGACGTCGGCGGCTGCTACTACTGCGGCAATGGCGTGATCGATCCGGGCGAGGTCTGCGACGGCGGTAGCCTCGGCGACGCCACCTGCGTCGACGAGGGTTATCCCGCGGGTGGCATCATCTCCTGCCTCGCCGACTGCTCGGGCTACGACACCTCGGGTTGCTACGAGTGTCAGGATTGCACCGACTGCGGCGGCCAGGCCTGTATGGATCATCAGTGCGGGAGCTGCGCCACGACCAGCGACTGCTGCGCGCCGCTCGTCTGCCTCTCCGGGGTGTGCGTGCTGTTCTAGGGCGTGACCGCGTGTTAGTAGCCTGACGATGATCGCCATCATCCGCGTCATCGTCAGGCTGCTGCTCGCGCTGCGCTATCGCATCGAGCTTCGGGGCATCAACGACGTCATCGCTCGCGGCACACGCGGCGTCCTCTTTCTGCCAAACCACCCGTCGCTACTCGACCCCGTCATGCTCATCTCGGCCCTGCACCGGCGTTTTAGGCCCCGCGCCCTGGCCGACCGCGACCGCATCGCGCTGCCGGTCGTCACGAAGCTTAGCCGCATCACCGGGGCTATCCCCATGCCCGACCCCGCGGTCTACGGCAAAGAGGCCAAGGCCGCCGTGGCCGAGGCTTTGCAGACCTGCGTCACCACCTTGCACGCGGGCGGAAACCTCTTGCTCTACCCCGCGGGCTCCCTCGCCCGCTCGGCGCGCGAGGAGCTCGGGGGCAACAGCGCCGTCGAGCATATCCTCGCGCAAGCTCCCGAGGCGCGGGTGGTGCTGGTGCGCACGCGCGGCCTCTGGGGCAGCATGTTCGGCTGGGCCTCGGGCGAGGCTCCGAGCCTCGGACGAGGCCTCAAGCGCGGCCTCGGCTACGTGCTGCGAAGCCTCGTGTTCTTCGTCCCGAAGCGCCGGGTCACCATCACCTTCGCCGAGCCCTTGGACTTGCCGCGCGACAAGAGCCGCGTCGAGCTCAACCGCTACCTCGAGAGCTTCTACGACATCGACCCCGAGCAGAACCTCTACGTGCCGCGCACCCTGTGCGAGCGCGGCGCGGCGCGCGTCTTGCCCGAGCCTCCCCGCACGCGCCCCGAGGCGGCCTTCGCCGAGGTGTCGCCCACGGTGCGCGAGCAGGTGGCGAGCAAGCTCAAAGAGCTCTGCGACATTACGTCTTTCTCCCCCGAGCTCTCGCTCGCGCGCGACCTCGGCCTCGACAGCCTCTCGCGGCTCGAGCTCGTGTCGTTCGTACAAGAGGAGTTCGGCCACCCCTGCCCGAACGCCACCATGCTCGAGACGGTGGGAGATCTCTGGCTCGCCGCCGCCGGTCAGGCCGGCCTCGGCGCCGCCGCCCTCGCGCCCGTACCGCCCGCGTGGTTTTGCGCGCGCAAGACGCCCATCGCCGTCCCCGAAGGCGAGACCATCACCGAGGTCTTCTTGCGAAGAGCGGCGCTCGAGCCTACGCGCGCGGTCTTCGCCGACCAGACGAGCGGCGTCAAAAGCTACCGCGACCTCGTCACCGCGATGCTGGTGCTCGCGCCCGTGCTCCGCAAGCTCGAGGGTGAGCACCTCGGCATCATGCTGCCGGCCTCGGTGGGGGCGTCCGTGTTCTATCTCGCCGCGTTGTTCGCGGGCAAAGTCCCGGTGATGATCAACTGGACGTGCGGCGCGCGCAGCATGAACCACGGGGTTGGCGCCCTCGGGGTGCGCCACGTGCTCACGGCCCGCGCCCTCGTAGATAAGCTCGACCAACAAGGCGTCGCGCTCGGCGCCGTACGCGAGCGGCTGTTATTCGTCGAGGACCTGGGTAAGCGCATAGGCCTCGGCGCCAAGCTCTGGGCGCTCTTGCGCGCGCGCACGTCGTGGCGCGCGCTTCGCCGCCTAAAGCCGCGCGACACCGCGGCGGTGCTCTTCACCTCGGGCTCCGAGAGCCTGCCGAAGATCGTGCCGCTCTTGCACCAGAACATCCTCGCCAACGTCCGCGACGTGGTCGCCTCGGTGCGCTTCGTCGAGGACGAGCGCCTGGTCGGCTTCTTACCGCCGTTCCACTCCTTCGGTCTTACGGCCACGGTAGCCTTGCCCGTCTGCTCGGGGCTCGGCGCGGTCTTCTACCCAAACCCCACCGAGGGCGGCACCCTGGCCAAGCTGATCGCTGCCTACCGCGTGACCGCGCTCGTCTCCACCCCCACCTTCCTCGCCGGCATCGTGCGCGCCGCGAGTGACGAGCAGCTCCAAAGCCTCGACCTCGTAGTCTCGGGCGCCGAGAAGTGCCCCGACGCGCTCTACGAGGTCTTGGCGCAGCGCTGGCCTGAGGTCGTAGTGCTCGAGGGCTACGGCATCACCGAGTGCTCGCCGGTGGTGAGCATCAACCGGCAGGACTGCCCACGCCGCGGCACCATCGGCAAGCTCTTGCCCTCGCTCGCGCACGCCGTCGTCACGCTCGACGAGAGCGCGCGGGCTATAAACGGGGCCGAGGGGATGCTGCTCGTGCGCGGCCCCAGCGTCTTTTTGGGGTATCTCCACCACGACGGCGACTCGCCGTTTGTGAGCTTCGAAGGCAAGCTCTGGTATCGAACGGGAGATCTGGTCCGCGAGGAGCAAGACGGCACGCTCGTGTTCGCGGGGAGGCTCAAGCGCTTCATCAAGCTCGGAGGCGAGATGATCTCCCTCGTGGCCATCGAGGAGGCCCTCGGGAAGCACGCCTATCAGAGCGACGCCGCGGCCGCCTTCGCCGTGCAGGCGACCGCGGCCGAGAGCAACCCCGAGCTCGTGCTCTTTTGCGTCACAGAGATCACGCGCGAGCGCGCCAACGCCGCCCTGCGCGAGGCGGGGCTCTCGGCGCTGCACAACCTGCGCCGCGTGCGAAAGCTCGACGCCATCCCCGTGCTCGGCTCCGGCAAGACCGACTACCGCGCGCTCGCGGCGCTCCTCGCCGAGGTCTGATCGTTGACCGAGGGTATACACTCCATTAGTAGCTTCCGAACCCTACTCTCGGCACACAAGGTGGATAAGCTCAAATGACGCAGCGACTCACCGCGCTCTTCTCGATGTCCTTACTCCTCGCGACGGCGGGGCTCGCCCGTGCAAACGAGGCCGCGCCGCGCGTACGCATCGCGGCGGCCTACGGCGGCGTGCTGACCAACACGTACGAGGACGGCCGCGTCGCGCTTTCGGGCAGCGGGGCCTTGGGCGGGCTGTATCTACAATGGATCGAGCCCGATTATTTCCAGACCAACCTCTTTGTCTACTACGCGCCGAGCGTCAACGAGAGCCGGGTCTTCGGGCTGCATCTAAACGGCGACGCCTACTTCTTTTCGGGCGACTGGGGCAGCCTGGTGGCGGGCCTCGACGTCGAGGACCTCTTTGTGAACATGGACGCGAAGGACAGCATCGCCGGGCTCTCGAGCTTCACCCTCGAGAACAACACGCTCGCCATCATGGGCCGCGCCGGCGTGCGCGTGCGCTTCGCGCCGCTCGAGGGGTTGAAGCTCGTAGTCTTCCCCTACGTCGGGGTCATGCACCAGCGCGACACGGGCGAGATCACGAGAGACCCGCTCGGCGATCCCGACTTCGACCCACCGGCGGTCACATCCTCGATCGAGGAGTCGCAAAATTCTTTCGCCGGCGGGCTCAACCTGACGGCGAAGGTAGGCCACCTCGGGGAGGTCACCTTGAAGTATCTCGGTCACCTCGACGAAGACGAGCTGCGGAGCATCTACACAGCAGAGCTCAAGGTCTTCGTCCATCGAAGCGCGGTCGTCTCTTATCAGTTCAAGGACATGGAGATGTCGTTCGGCTCGAACCGCTATCACCTGCTCGGCGCGGGGTACGTGTTCTAACGGTGGTTGACGTTTTCGCGGCCGTGCTGAAACTTAAAGATCGCGCGCACGAGGAGGCGCGAAGCTGATGGCTGTTCGCAGCGTTCGTATCTGGCCCGATCAAGCCTTGCGCGAGAAGTCGAGCCCGGTCGTGGCGGCCGACGGCTCGGTCAAGGGTATGGTCGATGACATGTTCGCGACCATGTATGAGTCCAACGGGATCGGGCTCGCGGCGAACCAGATCGGGGTCCAAAAGCGGGTGGTGGTGATCGATCTCGATCCGCATGGCCAGGCCAAACGTGACGAGGAGGTACGCGCCGAGCTCGCGGAGTGGAACTTCCAAGGGCCGGTCGTGCTCGTAAACCCGGTGATAAAGAGCCGCACCGGCAAGATCGTATGGGAAGAAGGGTGCCTCTCGGTCCCTGGCATAAACGAGGACGTGACGCGCGCAGAGACCGTGGAGGTGAGCGCCCACGACCCGGACGGACAAGAGCTCGAGATCGTGGGCCACGGGCTCTACGCCGTGTGCTTGCAGCACGAGCTCGATCACCTCGAGGGCAAGGTCTTCGTCGATTATCTCTCGAAGCTCAAGCGCGACGTGATCCGTCGCAAGATGGAGCGCCTCATAGAGAAGCAAGCGCCAGAAGACGAGGCGCCGCGCAAGGTGACGATCCTCTGAAGCGCGTGGTCTTCATGGGGAGCCCGGGCTTCGCGGTGCCGAGCCTCCTAGCGCTCGCGCGCGAGGAGGAGCTCTCGATCGCCTGCGTGGTGACCCAGCCGGACAAGCCCGCGGGGCGCGGGCGCAAGCTCATGGCGCCCGCGGTCAAGCTCGCGGCGACGGAGCTTGGGCTCTCGGTCTTGCAGCCGACGAAGCTCAAGTCCGAGGAGACGCTTACGGCGCTCGCGGCCTTGCGCCCGGACCTCATCGTGGTCGCCGCCTACGGGCGCATCTTGCCGCCCGCGCTCCTTTTGCTGCCCACTTTTGGCTGCATCAACGTCCACGCCTCGCTCTTGCCACGCCACCGCGGCGCCTCGCCTATCGCGCAGGCCATCCTCGACGGTGATCATGAGACGGGGGTGTCGATCATGCAGATGGACGAGGGCCTCGACACCGGGCCGGTCTACGCGACACGCGCGCTCGCGATCGCGGCGGACGACACCACCGGCTCTCTTGCCACGCGGCTAGCCAAGCTCGGCGCCGAGCTTTTGCTTGCGACCTTGCCCATAGTCTTCGCGCGCCGCGCGCCGGCGCCGCAGCCGCGCGAGGGAGCGACCTACGCGCCGCTCTTGCAAAAGAGCGCGGGGGAGCTCGACTTCGGAGGCGACACTGTGGCCCTCGCGCGGCGCGTGCGCGCGATGGATCCGTGGCCACGCGCCTTTTTTCGCGCTCTGGGCAAGCGCGTGCAGGTGCTCGAAGCGCACGTGGGCGAGGGACGCGGGGCGCCGGGTGAGGTGCTCGCGGTCGGCGCTGCGGGGGTCGAGGTGGCTTGCGGGGAGGGCTCGCTCTTCCTCGATGAGGTGCGGCCCGAGGGCAAACCGAGGATGAGCGCGGCGGCGTGGGCCTCTGGCCGGATGGTGTCGATAGATCAAGCGCTCTCACAACGACGGTTGTGCTAATCTCGAGGAGGATCATGACGCTCAAGGTCGAAGCTCCCCCGGTTCCCAACTTGCCCTGGCAGAAGCGCCCCTCGGGCTCGAGCGATGTCGTATGGCGCTACACCAAGAACCCGATCATCCCGCGACGCCCCATCCCGCGCGGCAACAGCACCTTCAACAGCGCTGTCGTGGCGCACGAGGGGGCTTTTCGCGGCGTCTTCCGCATAGACGATCGCGCGCGCTCGATGAACATCTTTTGCGGCAAGAGCAAGGACGGCATAACTTGGGAGATCGCGCCCGAGCCCATCGTCTTTGCCTGCGAAGACAGCGAGATCGCCGAGCTCGTCTACCGCTACGATCCGCGCCTGGTCTGGATCGAGGATCGCTATTACCTGACGTGGTGCAACGGCTACCACGGGCCCACCATCGGCGTCGGCTACACACACGACTTCGAGACGTTTCATCAGCTCGAGAACGCGTTCTTGCCCTTCAACCGCAACGGCGTGCTCTTCCCCCGCAAGATCCGCGGTCGCTACGTCATGCTGAGCAGGCCGAGCGACAACGGCCACACGCCGTTCGGAGAGATCTATCTCTCGCGAAGCCCCGACATGGTGCACTGGGGCGCGCACCGTCACGTCATGGGAACGACCTCGCCCTGGTGTCACACCAAGGTCGGCGCCGGCCCCATCCCCATCGAGACCTCCGAGGGCTGGTTGCTCCTCTTCCACGGGGTGCTGACCTCGTGTAACGGATTTGTTTACAGTATGGGGGCGGCGCTCCTCGACCTCGAGGAGCCGTGGAAGGTGCGCTACCGCGCCGAGCCCTACCTCATGTCGCCGCAGCTCCCTTACGAGTGTGTGGGCGACGTACCGAACGTGGTCTTCCCTTGCGCCGCCGTGGTCGACGGCGCGACCTCGCGCATGGCCATCTACTACGGCGCTGCCGACACGGTGGTGGGGCTCGCCTTCACGGAGGTCAAAGAGCTCGTGCAGTGGGTGAAGGATAACGCGGCG
>CAYXQW010000067.1:0-10622 GCA_964466695.1 uncultured Bdellovibrionales bacterium | reverse complement strand
GCCGTGATCGAGCGCCTGCCTTCGCCTCGCCGCTCCCATCACCCGGACGGCGGGCTGCTCTTTGGCTCACCCGACATCAGCGCGGTAGAGGAAGGGCCCGAGGGGCTGCACCTTACGCGCTTCGACCTGACCATCCCCTCGTCGATGATCCGCGACCGCTTCTGCGACTTCGTCTTCATGGGCCCCGAGGGGCTGGCGACGAGGTCAGGGCACCGCGAGCCGATCTTCCCCTACGTCTTCAAGGATGACCTCGTCGGCTTGCTGGTAAAACGCGCGGAGGAGCTCGGCGCCACCATCGCCTGGAACACCCGCGCGCGGGCGATCACGCGCGACGCGACGACAGGGTTGATGCGAGTGACGCACGACGGCGGCGCGCCCCTCTCGTGCCGCGTGGTCATCTCGGGCGAGGGCTCCACGGGCCGGCTCGCCGCGCAAAGCGGGATCCCGGTAAACCGGCACAAGACAGGTTGGTCGTACGCGGCGCTCGCAACGCTCGACACCCAGAGCCGCGGCACGGGCGAGGTGGGGTTTCTGGTGGGCGAGATCGCGGGGAGCCCACCCGACGTGCCTTTTCTCTCCTTCTGGGCCGCCGGCAACGGACACACCGAGCTCGCCTGCGGCCCTTTGCAAAGGAAGCGGACGCGCGTCCTCGATCGCCCCTTGCAAGACCACCTCGAAGAGCTCGGGAGGCAAGACGAGCGCGTCATCGCGCGCACGGGCGGCGTGAGCGATCTCGAGCGACGACGCTCCCTCGACGGCTGCCGGGTCTTCGCCCGCCGGCTCCCCACGACCGGCGTCGGCGACGGCGTCATCGCCGTCGGTGACAGCATCGCGACCTGCGGCATGTGCACGACGCTGGCCGCGCTGCGCACCGGTGACATCGCCGCGGAGGTGGCCGCCCGGGCCATCGCTCTTGGCGACACCCGCGCGGCGCGGCTCGCTGACTTCGACCGTAAGGTGTTTCGACTCTCGATGATGCAGGGCATGAAGTGGATGCACAACCTGCTCATCGAGGCGCCGCTCGAGCTCGCGGCGGCGGATCTTTACGCCCTCTTCATGATGCTCCGACACCTCGATCTGACCGCGCTCATGAGCGGCCGCAGCGTGATGCCGCTCGTCAAGTTCTTCGGACATAACCTCCTGGCCATGGGGCGGCGGCCCGATCTGAGGAGATATCTCATCCCGTGAGCGCCCTGCACCACCACCGGTGGTCTCTTGCCCCTCTTGACCTTCGCGTGAGACAAACTGATACAAGTGTTCGACGAATGACTTTCGGGTGAGCAGGAGATCGACGTTGGAGGCAAAAACCATGAAGCGCCGTAATCTGTTGTGGATCGTGCTCCTGATCCTATTGCTGTGCGGGATCGGCATCTGGTTCTGGGCCTCGGGCGATAGCTCCCCGGAGGCGTCGGAGGCGCAGGTCGCCGAGGAGCCCGCCGAAGCCCCAGCGGTCGCCGCAGCGCCCGAGCCCGCGGCGGCACCCGCGCTCGAGCCCGTGCCCGAGAGCGAGCCCGCGCCTGCGGTCGAGGACGCACCCGCGCCCGCGAAAACTGCCGATCGCGCTCCGCGTCGAGCGCCGCGCAAGATGACCGCCGCGGCGCAGGAGACGCAGGAACCAGAGGAGGAGGTCTACGAGCCCTCGCGTGACGAGGCCGCGGGCACCGCCGTCTCGAAGCAAGACGAGCTGCCACCTCCCGACGATGACGCAGCGGCCGCAGAACAAGCTACAGAGCAAGCCGCGCCTTTGGTGCAAGGCACGACGAAGAGCGTCTTCCGCAACAAGGTCGGCTCCTGGTACCTCCTGCAGAAAGTGACCTGCTACATCGACGGCGTCGAGGCCTTCGCGAAGGCCGGCGACTTCAAGGAGGCCGAGCTGTTCGATGGCCCGTTGCCGGTGGGCGAGCACGTCTTCACGGTGGTCGCCGAATATCAAGGCGAAGGCGGAGCCCTCTTCTCCTACCTCGACGGCTATGGCTTCAACGTGAAGGCTGGCAGCAACTTCAACGTGGAAGCAGGCCGTGAGGCCAAAATCGAGGTCACGGCATACGAACGCCGCGGCGCCACCACCAAGTTCGAGGATCGTCTCGCCTTGTCGATCGAGATCAAGTAGCTCTCAGCTTGAATCGCCCGGGTGATCCAAGCTCTCAGATCCCGCCGCCGCTCTCGAAGGCCGCCTCGCGCGGCGCCCCTTGCGTCACCCGGCTCTTCTTCGGCACGCTGTGGGTGAGCCACACGTTGCCGCCTATCGATGAGCCTGCACCGATGGTGACGCGACCCAAGATGGTGGCCCCGGCGTAGATGACGACGTCGTCCTCCACGATGGGGTGGCGGTCGATGCCCTTGATGGGGTTGCCGTCGGCGTCGAGCGGGAAGCTCTTCGCGCCGAGGGTGACGCCCTGATAGATGCGGACGCGGTCGCCGATGATGGCGGTCTCGCCGATGACGACCCCGGTGCCATGATCGATGAAGAGGCCCTCGCCGATGCGCGCGCCGGGGTGGATGTCGATCCCCGTGATCGTGTGGGCGTGCTCGGTGATCATGCGCGGCAACAGCGGTATTTCGAGCTCGTAGAGCACGTGGGCGACGCGCTGATTGGTGCTGGCGAAGATCCCCGGGTAGCTGAACACGGCCTCGTCGGCGTGCTTCAACGCGGGATCGCCCTCGTAGGCGGCGCGGATGTCGGTCGCGACGAGGCGCCGCACCTCGGGCAGACGCGCGAGGAAGATCTTCTTGCCCTCCTCGGCGCGCGCGGCGCAGTGCTCGCACACCTCGTAGTCGTGCCGATCGACGAAGGCGATGCTGCGCCGGATCTGCTCTTGCAGCGTCCGCAGCCAGCGGTCGAGCGTGGCGCCGATATGGTAGCGCAGGCTCTCGTCGTGCAGGTCGGAGGTGCCGAAGTAGCCGGGGAAGAAGACCGAGCGCAGCGCCGCCATGCAGTCGAGGACGGCGTCGCGCGAGGGCAAGACGATCCGCCCGCCCGTAGTCCGCGCGCCGGTGAGCTCTCCCGCGGCGGCGAGGAGCGCGTCGACCACGGGCCCGAGCGAAGGTTGTGGCGTTGGCTCTGACATGAGAGGCAAGGTATGCACGGCGCGGGGGAGTGGGCAAGGCGTCACACCTCGATGCGGAGGCAAAAAACAAGATACGAGGCCATTCCCTGGGCGATCATCGCCGCGCTCGCGGCGCTAGCTGTCTGGGCCCAAAGGAGCGCTCCCGAAAAGGCGGCCACACAAGAGCGCGTCGCCTTCGAGGCCACGCCCGCGCGAGTCATGGGCACCTCGTGCCGCCTCCTCGCGGTCGTCGGCCGCGGTGAGGGCGAAGAGCGTCGCGCCCGCGCGGCCCTCGCGGACGCCGAGGCGGCGCTGCGCGGCGTCGAGGCGCGGATGAGCACCCGGATCGACTCCTCACCACTCTCGCGCGTAAACCAGGCCGGCGCGGGCGAGCGCGTCTTACTCCCCTCGGACGTGCTCGAGGTCATCGCCGCGGCGCGCGCGGCCCATCGCGAGACCATGGGCGCCTTCGACGCAACTTGTGCGCCGCTCATCGCGCTCTGGCGCGAGGCGGGAGAGCTCGGACAGGTGCCAGACGCCGCGGCCATCGCGCGCGCCCGCGCGGCGTCGCGCATGGATGACTTCGCCTCGCAGCACGACAGCGTCACCAAGGCCCGCGCCTCGGCGCGCTTAGACCTCGGCGGGATCGCCAAGGGCTTCGGCATCGACGCGGCCACGGACGCCATGCAGCGCGCCGGAGTCCTCGGCGGCTTCGTGGATGTTGGCGGCGACCTCCGGGTCTTCGGCACGCCGCCCTCGTCAGAGAGATGGCTCGTCGCCGTCCGCGATCCGCATGACCTCGGCGCCACACTCGTGACGATCGAGCTCGACGAGGGCGCCGTGTGCACGAGCGGCGACTACCACCGCTTCGTCGAGATCGAGGGACGCAAGCTCAGCCACATCATCGACCCGCGGAGCGGTTGGCCCGTGGCCACGATCCACTCGGCGACAGTACGCGGGCGCTCGGCCATGACCGCCGACGCCTGGGCCACGGCCCTGAGCGTGCTCGGAGAAGAGGGCCTCGCTTTGCTACCAGAAGGGCTCGAGGCCATGCTCGTGCGCGGCGATGGCGGCGCGCTGCAAACGACCATGAGCTCAGGGTTTCTCTAGCCGCGCCAGGCCATGTCGTCGACGGTGGTCTTGAAGTCGGCGGCGGCGATCACCGGCAACGCGTCGCCCTTGGTCTCGTCGAGGTCCTTCGACGACGGCTCGCCGATCCACACGAGGCTCGCGCGCGGACAGCTCGCGACGATGGCCTCCGGCGGCTGCTCGGGGTGGTAGTTGTCGTAGTTGAGCACGGGCAGGTTGTCCTTCATGGTGACGAGCTCGGGGTTGGCCCGAAAGCAAGCCTTGCAGCCTATGCAGCCCACTTCGCAGACCGCCGAGACCTCCTTGCCGAAGTCCTTGTTGCTGCAGAGCACCGCGAGCACGCGCGTCGCCTTGAAGGGGATGCGGCTGATGATGTTGCGCGGGCACTCCTTGATGCAGGCGCCGCAGCCCGTGCAGCGCTCGTAGTCCACCCGCGCGAGGCCGTCCTCGACATGAATCGCGTCGTCCTTGCAGACGCGCGTGCAATCGCCGAGGCCGAGGCAACCATAAATGCAGCCCTGGATATCGCTGACGAGGTTCGCGGCGTGACAGGTGCGCTCGCCGCGATAAGGCGCGCGGAGCTTGCGGTTTTTAAGCTTCGCCGCGCAGTGCACCACGGGCCGCATCGGCCACGTCTCGCGCACCTCTACCCCCATGATGCGCGCGAGCGCGGCGCTCACCGCGGCCCCGCCGACCGGGCAGAGGGTCACGGCCTCGGCCTTCTTCACCACCGCCTCGGCGTAGTCGCCGCAGCCGACGTAGCCGCAGCCGCCGCAGTTCGCTCCCGGCAGCGCCGCCGTCACCTCCTCGATGCGCACGTCCACGGGCACGTGGAAGGTCCGGTTGGCGAGCCCGAGCCCGGCGCCGATCGTCACGGCGAGCCCGAGCAGCACGAGGACCGCGAGCAGGATGGTGAAAAGCTCAACAGACATGGCGAGCGCTTCCTCTCAGTGGATGGCGACGCTGATCACGCGCGCGAGGCCGGTGTCCACCCCGGCGAAGCCCATGAAGGCGAGCGCCAAGATCCCAGCTACGATGAAGACGATGCCAGGACCACGCAAGAGCTCGGGCACGTCCGTAAGCTCGAGCTCCTCGCGAAGCCCCGCCATGACAACGATCGCCAAGGTGAAGCCCAAGCCCCCGCCGAGCGCCAACATGAGCGCCTGATCGAGGCCCCACATGGCGTGCGCCTCGACGCCGACGAGGTTCTTCATGATCTCGAGGCACGCGAACAAGATGGCGCAGTTGGTGGTGATGAGGGGAAGATAGATGCCGAAGGCCTTGTAGAGCGGCGGGAAGAACTTGCGCAGATACATCTCGACGAGCTGCACGCTCGAGGCGATGGCGAAGATATAGACGAGGTAAGAGAGCACGGAGAGATCGACCGTGCCCTCGCCCCCCAAGACCCGCTGCCAGAAAAAGCTCGACAAGGGCGCGCCCTCGCGCAGCACGTAGGCCGTGAGCAGAAAGCTCAGCGTGGCGGCGATGGCCATGACGAAGGTGACGGCGAGACCCATGCTCGTGGCCATATCCACGCGCTTGGAGACGCCGAGGAACGGACAGAGGCCGACGAAGTAGTAGAGCACGAAGTTGTGGATCAACGCCGCGCTCACGCCTATGAGCAACAATGTCGCGAGGTGCTCCATCACGCCTCCGCCTTGCGCCTACGGCGCTTCTTGTGCGTCTCGAGGTAGTTCCAGAGCGCGAGCAAGAAGCCGAGGGCGATGAACGCGCCGGGGGGCAAGATCATGACCGAGAGGCTGTAATCGGCGAAGCTCTTCGGCAACACCTCGAGCTCGAACCAGGTGCCGCGACCGAGCAGCTCGCGCACCGACGCGACCGCGAGCAAGGCGATGGCGTTACCGATAGCGACACCGACGGCGTCGGCGATGGCCGTGCTCACGCCCTGCTTGCTCGCGCAGATCTCGCAGCGGCTGATGATGATGCAGTTGACGATGATGAGCGGGACATAAGGGCCGAGGGCCTTCGACATGTCGAACAGGTAGGCGGCGAGCAGTCGATCGGCCACGGTGACGAAGGTGGCGATGGTGAGCGTGAAGACGAGGATGCGCAGGTGGGGCTTGAGCAGACCGCGGATGAGGCTGACCATGATGTTGGCGCAAACGAGCACGAAGAGCACCGCCACAGCCATGGTCATCGCGGGCTTCACCGCCGCGGTCACCGCGAGGGTCGGGCAAAGGCCGAGGAGCTGCCGAAAGACCGGGTTCTCGGGCAAGATCCCGTTCAGGAAGCGCTCGGAGGGGCTCGGACCATCCTGGGACGACATCACGGCGCTCCTTGCGCGGCGGCGGCGAGGGCGGCCTTGACCTCGGTCACCGTCTTGTTGACGATGTCGCACACCGCCGCCGAAGAGATGGTCGCGCCGCTTATGGCCTGCACATTGCCGGACTCGAGGCAGGTCTCGGAGGCGCTCGCCGTGAGCGCGACGTCGGTGCCAAAGCCCGCAAAGCGCGAGCGAAAAGCCTCGGTGGTGATGTTGTCCCCGAGCGCGGGCGTCTCTTTTTGCTCGAGCACGAAGATGCCGGTGAGCGTCTTCGCCTCGCGGTCGAGCCCCAAGATGAGCTCGATCTTATCGGCGAACCCCTGCCCTTTGCCGGGCACCACCCAGCCGACGAGCTCCCCTTTGGCGTCGAGCGCGCGGAAAACCCGCCGGCCTGTGATGGTCGTAGTGTCGAGCTCGCCGCACGTGGCCCCGGGCACGAGCGCCGGGATCTCCGAGAGCGTCTCTTCGAGCTTGTTCTCGGCGATGCGCGGGCCGAGCGCGCGGTCGAGCCCCGCGAGCGAGGCGCCGAAGCCCACCGCCAGAAGGAGCACGAGCCAGGCCTGGGCGAGGACGTTGCCCCGCGGCGGCGCGGTGAGCTTTGGTTGCGAAGAGTTGTCTGACATGGCGCGAAGACCTTTCACCCTCTACTTGCGCGCGGGTACCGGCCCGCCGACGGGCACGGGCACGGTCGCACGATTGATGAGCGGGACGACCGCGTTCATGAGCAGCACCGCGAACATCATCCCCTCTGGATAGCCGCTGAAAGAGCGCAAGAGCCACACGAGAAAACCTACCCCCGCACCGAAGAGGAGCAAGCCTCGCCGGCTCATGGGGTTGCTCACGGGATCGGTGGCGATAAAGAACGCCCCGAACATCAAGGCGCCGCTCGTCAGATGATCGAGCACCGTAAGGCGCAACGCCGGCAGCGCGGTCACGGCCTCGGGCCCGGCGAGAAGCTGCGTCGCGCCCGCGAGCAAGGCCACCGCGCCGAGCACACCGAGCGGCACCTCGAAGCGCGCGGTGCGCCGAGCGCAGAGATAGAGACCGCCGACGAGGCACGCGAGCGTGCTGGTCTCGCCGAGGCTGCCGTTTATCGCGCCGAAGAACATGGGCCAAAGCTCGGGGATGCTCGCAGCAGCGTCGCGCGCGAGCGTGAGCGGTGTCGCCTGGCTCAAGAGCCCGGTGGCGCCCGCCACCTTGTACGCCGGCGCCCCGAGGGCCTTGCTGAAGCTGATCATGATGAAGGCGCGGCCCACCATGGCGGGGTTGAAGAGGTTTTGACCTAAGCCCCCGAAGGCGAGCTTGCCAATGCCGATAGCCACGACACCGCCTATGGCCGCGATGAAGAGTGGACAAGAAGGGGGCAGGCTCAAGCCGAGGATCAAGCCGGTGACCGCCGCCGAGAGATCGCCGAGCGTGGACCCGCGCCGCGCCAAAAGACACCAGAGCTGCTCGGTAGCCAACGCCGCAGCCAAGGTCACGGCCAGGATAGCGACGGCGCCGCGCCCGAAGGCAAAGACACAGACACCCAAGACGGGCGCGAGCGCGAGCAAGACATCGAGCATCATGCGCCGGGTGGTCAGGCGCAGATCGTGACGATGCGGCGCGGGAGCGACGTGCAGCGCCTCGGTCGTTTGGTTTTGCATCTGAGTCATCGCGAACGCGCTCCTTGTCACACCTTGGGAAGGCGAGCCTTGCCCACGCGGATGAGCTGCACGAGGGAGATGCCCGCGGGGCAGACGTAGGCGCAGCAGCCGCACTCCATGCAGGCCGTGATGTGATAGCGACGGGCGACGTCCCACGCGCCCTTGCGCGCGGCCATGGCGAGGCGCGTGGGCACGAGATTTAGCGGACAGACATCGGAGCACCTGCCGCAGCGCAAGCACGAGGTCTCGCGGCCACGGGCGACGTCTCGCTCGGTGAGCGCGGTAAGGCCGCTCGTGCCTTTGGTGACGGGCGCGTCGAGGTTCGCGACCGCAAAACCCATGAGCGGCCCGCCGGCGACCACCCGCACCGCCGTGTCCGCAAGACCGCCGCAGTGATCGATGAGCGCGCGGAGGGGGACGCCGATGGGCACGAGAAGGTTCTTAGGAGTGCGCACGCCCTCGCCGCTCACCGTGACCACGCGGTGCGTGAGTGGCTGTTGACGGAGCACGGCGCGCGCTAAGGCCAGGGCCGTACCGACGTTCAACACCACCACCCCGACGTCGAGCGGCAAGCCGGAGGTGGGCACCGTGCGGCCGAGCGCGGCGCGCAACGTCTGTTTTTCGCCGCCCATCGGGTACTTGCTGCGCAGCGTCTTGACGATCACGCCGGTGCCAGAAACCGCCTCCGCGAGCGCGGCGATGGCCTTCGGCTTGTTGTCCTCGATGGCGATCACCACGGCGCTCGCCCCGCACGCGCGCGCGGCGAGCCTAGCTCCGGCCACGATCCCCAACGGCGCCTCGAGCATGAGCCGATAGTCGCCGGTGAGATACGGCTCGCACTCGCAGCCGTTTATGAGGATGGTGTCGACGGGCTTTTGTGGGTTTTGCGCGAGCTTTACGTGCGTCGGGAAAGCCGCGCCGCCGAGGCCGACGAGCCCCGCTTTGCGCACCGCGCCAACGACGTCTTCGGGCGAGATCGAATCGAGCTCCGACATCGGCCACACACCGCCGAAAAAGCTCTCGTAGAGACCGCCCTCGACCGCGTGCGCCTCACCGCGCACGATCGGCACGGCGTCTACGTGACGACCGTTGGGCAAGGTCACGTGACGCACGGGGCCGACCTTGCCGGCGATGGGGGTGTGCACGCTCGCCGAGACGAACCCCACGGCCTCGGCGATGAGCTCGAAGGCCGCCACCTCTTGGCGCAGCGCCACAACTTGTTTGGCCGCGGCCCCGAGGTGCTGGAGCAAGGGGACGGTCACCGACTTGGGCGCGGCAAGCTCCTCGATGGGCGACTCGGCGCTGAGCTCCTTGGCATCGCGTGGATGGATGCCACGCGCAAAAGACCCAGTACCGCGAGGTGAGCTAGACATGCACCGAACCTTTGGAGGAGCGCTTGGCGAACACGCCTCCCAGAACCGCGGCGACCACCAAGCCCGCACCGAGCCCGAAAAGCGCGCCGGCCGTGCTCCCGCTCGCGACCCCGGCCCCGATGGCCGCGAGCAGAGGCAAGACGAAGCCCAGGAGCGCCACGCCTACGAGCTTGCCGCCACGCATGGCGGTCTGATCGAGCTTTGCGAGATCCTCGAGCGGGCAGTGACCGTGCGCACAAGCCTCGCAAGCACATGCATCGCCCCGTGGGTGTTCGATCTTGGACAACGAGCTCATCTGTATGACCTGCGACCGGGGTCTATAGCGCTGACCACGAAGGGTCAAGCATCAGCCACTCGCGCGGCAAATTGACTTCGCGAAAGAAATCTCCAATTGTCCACGGACCAAACCACGGAGGCATTCCTATGTCCTTGACGAAAAGATCTCTGGCCGAGCTCATCGGAACCTTCTGGCTCGTCTTTGGAGGCTGCGGCTCCGCGGTGCTGGCCGCCGGGTTTCCAGAGCTTGGAATAGGTTTCGCGGGTGTCGCGCTCGCCTTCGGGCTCACGGTGCTGACCATGGCCTACGCCATCGGCCACATCTCCGGCTGCCACCTCAACCCTGCGGTTTCGCTCGGCCTGGTCGTCGGCGGTCGCTTCCCGCTCAAGGAATTGCCGGCCTATGTGGTCGCGCAGCTCGTAGGCGCGGTGATCGGCGCCGGCGTCCTGTACGTGATCGCTTCCGGGAAAGCTGGCTTCGAGCTAGGCGGGTTCGCGGCGAACGGCTTCGGCGAGCACTCTCCGGGCGGATACTCCATGGCCGCAGCGCTCGTCGCGGAGGTCGTGCTGACCTACATCTTCCTGATCGTCATCCTCGGCGCGACCGACAAGCGCGCGCCTGCCGGCATGGCGCCGATCGCCATCGGCCTCTGCTTGACCCTCATCCACCTCATCAGCATACCGGTCACCAACACCTCGGTTAACCCGGCGCGCTCCACGAGCCAGGCGATCTTTGTCGGCGGTTGGGCCATAGAGCAGCTCTGGCTCTTCTGGATCGCCCCGCTCGCCGGCGCAGCACTGGCCGGGCTGACTGCCTATATCTTTCGAGAGAAGAAGAATTAGTTTTGGTGTCACACGAAGTAAAGAATACAGATGTGCGCATAGCGCTCGTGTCCCCAAAAATCCG
>CAYXQW010000066.1:2741-10650 GCA_964466695.1 uncultured Bdellovibrionales bacterium | reverse complement strand
GCCGTCGTTTGTCATGTACAAGCTCGCCGCCGACAGCCTCGGCCGCGAGGTGCGCGCGGTCTCTGCCACGAGCGATCTGCGCCACGACCTGCCGGCGCTCGCCGCCGCCGCCTGCCCGAAGACCAAGCTCATCTTCATCGACAACCCGCTAAACCCCACCGGCACTTACTGCGCGCGTAAGGAGCTCGAGACTTTCTTCGAGCGCATCGGCCCCGACGTCGTGGTGGTGCTCGACGAGGCTTATTACGAGTACGCCGTGGCCGAGGACTTCCCGTGCGGGCTCGACTACCTCGGCGCGCGCGAGCGGCTCATCGTCTTGCGTACGTTCTCCAAGGTGCACGGGCTCGCGGGCCTGCGCGTAGGTTACGGCGTCGCCGACGATAAGCTCATCGAATACATGAACCGCGCGCGCCAACCCTTCAACGTCAACACCATGGCCCAGATCGCCGCGCGGGCGGCCCTCGACGACGACGCTCACATCAAGATGTCGATCGAGCTCAATCGGCAGGAGATGGAGCGGCTCGTGCCCGAGCTTTTGCGCCGCGGCCTCGCGGTCACCTCGAGCCAGGCGAACTTCGTGCTCGTAGGCTGCAAGCGCAAAGGTCAGGAGATGTTCGCGGCGCTGCTCTCTGAGGGCGTCATCGTCCGTCCGCTTGCGCCCTATGGCCTTGGCGACATGGTCCGGATCACCATCGGCTCCGCGGAGCAAAACGACCGCTTGCTCGCGGCGCTCGACCGCGTCTTGGGGCGTTGACCCATGGAGCTTCGTATCGAAGGCGGGGCCGCGCTCGCGGGGGAGGCCACGGTCTCGGCTGACAAGTCCATCGCCCACCGGGCGCTCATCCTCTCGGCGCTGTCTTCGGGGCGCGCCGACATCGCCGCCGCCGGCGCCGGCGAAGACAACCAGTCGACCGCGCGCGTGCTCACTGGCCTCGGCGTGTCTATCGCGCGGCGCGAAGGCGGCTTCGTGGTCGAGGGCGTCGGGGTCAAGGGCCTTCGCCCGCCTGCGGCGCCGCTCGACTGCGGCAACAGCGGCACCACCATGCGCCTCCTCGCGGGCGTGCTCGCGGGCGCGGGGATTTCTGCCGAGCTCTTGGGTGATTCCTCGCTCATGCGCCGGCCGATGGGGCGGGTGTGTCGCCCCTTGCGCGCGCTCGGCGCCCGCATCGAGGGCGCGCGCGCGGGTGAGCGCGAGCTGCCGCCGCTCGTCACGGGCGCGGGCGCTTTTGCGGGCGGGCACGTAGACCTCGCGGTGGCGAGCGCGCAGCTCAAGAGCGCGTTGCTGCTCGCCGGGGTGGTGAGCGGTAAGGCCGTCTCGGTGCTCGAGCCTGCGGCGTCGCGTGATCACACCGAGCGCATGCTCGCGGCGCTCGGCGTCGAGGTGACCTGCGAGCGTGTGGGTGTGGGCGGGGTCTGCGTCGGCGTCGGAGCCGACGCCGTGCTCGCGGCGCGCGACTGGCAGGTGCCCGGGGACTTCTCCTCGGCGGCGTTCCTCCTCGCCGCGGGGCTGCTCGTGCCGCGAAGTCGGGTGGTGGTGCGCGACGTGGGGCTCAACCCGACGCGCGTAGGCATGCTCGAGGTGCTGCGTTCTCTCGGGGCCTCCTTCGCGGTGGAGGGCGAGCGCGTGGAGGTGGGCGAGCCGCTCGGGGCGGTGGTCGCCGAGGCCTCCGAGCTCGTGGCGGGGAGCGAGGGCGCGCCGCTCTTCATCGAGGGCGCGCTCATCCCGCGGCTCATCGACGAGCTCGTGGTCCTCGCGGCGGTGGCCGCGCGGGCGCGCGGGGTGACCGTGGTGCGCGGGGCGGGGGAGCTGCGCGTCAAGGAGTCGGATCGGGTGCGCGAGACGGTGCGCTTGCTCTTAGCCTTCGGCGTCGACGCCGAGGAGCGCGAGGACGGCTTCTTGATCCGCGGGCCGGCAAAGCTTACGCCCGCGCGTCTCGACGTCGGCGCCGATCATCGCCTGGCCTTGAGCGCGGCCGTGCTGGCGCTCGCGGCGCCGGGCGAGAGCGTGCTCTCCGGGTTCGAGGTGGCGGCGGTCTCCTACCCCGACTTCGTCGCGACGATCGAGCGGCTCGGCGCGCGCGTGCGGGTCGTGGCGTGAGCGCGCGCGGGATCGTGGTGGCCATCGACGGCCCGGCCGGCGCTGGCAAGAGCACCGTGGCCAAGGCGGTGGCGCGGCAGCTCGGCTATCGCTTCGTCGATACGGGCGCCATCTATCGGGCGGTGGCGCTTACAGCCTCGCGGCGCGGCGTCGACTTTGGCGATGAGGAGGGGCTCGCGAGGCTCACAGGTGAGCTTCGCCTCGACTTCGTCATGGACGGAGAGCGAAACCGCACCATCGCCGACGGCGCCGACGTGAGCGCTGAGATCCGCGCGCCCGAGATCTCGAAGGGCGCATCGAAGGTCTCCGCGCTGCCGCGCGTGCGCGCGGGGCTCCTCGGCCTCCAGCGGACACTCGCGGGCGAGGGCGGAGCCGTGCTCGAGGGGCGAGACATCGGCACGGTGGTCTTCCCCGCGGCCGAGCTCAAGGTGTTCCTCGACGCGAGCCTCGCGGCGCGCGCGAAGAGGCGCCACCGCGAGCTCGTGCTTGCCGGCACCGTAAGCTCGCTCGCCGAGGTCGAAGCGAGCATCGCCGAGCGCGACGCGCGCGACATGGGACGGAGCGCCGCGCCGCTCGCCGCGGCTAAAGACGCCGTCGTCCTCGACACCACCGAGCTTTTAGTCACCGAAGTTATCGATCGCATCGTAAGCCTCGCGCGCGCGCGGGGATCTTTATAAGGAGCTAAAGCTCATGAGCTTTCACCGCGTGTCGTCTCTCCTCTTCTTACTCCTCGCGTCTTTGAGCTTCTCCTGTCGGGGTTGTCGCGCGCCGCGCGCCGCGAGCATCACCACGATCGTAGGCGAGGACGCCGAGCTCGTGCTGCTCGTCCCTTCGCTCAAAGAAGCGGTCGAGGGTGGCGCGGCTTTCCTTACGGGCCTCACCCGCAAGTCTGGCGCCGACCTGCTCGCGCAGGTTCGCGCCGGGTGGCGGCAACAGCTCGCGCTCGATCCGCTCGACGTCGTAAGCTACGACGCCTGGGGGATAGACACGCGCGCAAGCCTCGCGGTGTTCACCGAGGGCAGGGAGGGGGCGCCGCTTTTGGCCTTGACCGTAAAAGACGCGGCCAAGCTCGACGCCGCGCTCACCGCCTGGCTCACCAAGGCCGACGGCGCGAGCGAGGTTACGCGCGAGACCGTGGGCGCTTACACCTTGCAGGTCGCCGGGAAGACCTTCGGCGACGAGGTGGCCCCGGTGATGATGTGGGCGCACGTCGATGGCTTCGTCGTTGTCGCCAGGGCCAAAGATCGCGCCGCGCTGCAGGCGGCCTTGCAGAGGCTCTCGGCGGCGCGTGAGCAAAAAGATCCGCCGAGCCTCGCGCGCGACGCGGTGTTTGCTGAGCTTGTGGCCAAGGTGCCGCCCGCCCGGCCGCTCTTGTTCGCGCGCGGCGGCGCGGCAGAGAAGCTCGGCGAGGCCGGCGCCATGGTGCGCGGCACGGTGACGAGCTTCGCGCTCGACGGCAAGGGCTTCGCGAGCGACACCTTCATCGGCCTCTCACATCCGGGGCTCTTGAAGCTTGGGGAGTTTCCCGCGGCGCGCGCCTTGTTCTCGCGCATAGACACGGACGCCGTCTTCTCTGCGGCGAGTCAGGCCTTGCGCGCCGATACCTTGGAGGCCCTGCGCGCCGACGCCTCGATCGCCGCGATCATCGCGCGGGGGCTCGAGGCGGCGCATAAAGCTTCCGGCCTCGATCTCGAGCGCGAGGTCTTGCCGCGTCTTACGGGTGAGGTCACCTTGTCCGTCCATCTCGTCGACGCGGCCGGCCTCGTCGAGCAGCTCCGCCAGCGGATCGAGCTCGATAAGTTGCTCGATGTCTTGCACGTCGTGGTCACCGCCAAGGTCGCGGATCGAGACGGCGCCGAGGCGCTCCTTGCGCGCATGAAAGAGGAGCTCGCGGGCCGCGGCTTGCGGCTCGCCGCGCGCAAGCACGACGTCGCGGGTCGCAGCGCGACCATCTACGAGCTTTTGGGCGGCGGCGGGAAGATCCGCGCCAAGGTGGGCCTCGCGGTCATCGATGATCTCTTCGTCTACGCCGCGGGCAAAGACAGGCTCGAGCGCACCCTCGAGGTCATCGCCGCAAAGCGCCCAAACCTCGGGACCGCTCCGGGCGCGGTGGCGAGCGAGCTCTTGGCGAAGCCGGGGATGCACGTGGCGGTCTTGCGCCTCGCCGAGATCGCGCGTCTCCTCGCGCAGCCTTCTTCGCGCGGCGCGCCGAGCCTCGAGGGCTTGTTCGCGTCGGTGAGCGCGGTCGTCGGGACGCTCGGTGATGTAGGTGTGGGGGTGAAGGCGGAGCGTGACGGGCTCTACCTGCTCGTGCGCGAGAAGCTCGAATGATGGCCAAAGAGGGGTCGCCGCTCATCTTCGCGCGCGATCTATATAAGCAGGTCGTAGACGGCGCGGGCACGCGGCCTATCCTCACGCACGTCGAGCTTCAAATCGATCGCGGCGAGCGCGTGGCGTTGTTTGGCGCCTCGGGCTCGGGCAAGACCACCCTCCTCAATATCCTCGGCGGGCTCGACCGCGACTTTCGCGGCGAGGTGGTGGTAGCAGGGTTGTCCCTGCGCGCCGAGAGCGATCGTACGCTCGCGCGCTTTCGCCGCGAGGCTCTGGGCTTCGTCTTCCAGTCGTACAACCTGCTCATGCACCTTACGGTCCTCGAGAACGTGGTGCTGCCGGCGCGCTTCGGCCCCGCGCGCCCCGATTACGAGCGCGGGCGCGAGGTGCTAGCCCGTGTGGGGCTCGGCGATGCGCTCCGGCGTTCGCCGCGGACCCTGTCGGGCGGGGAGCGGCAGCGGGTGGCTATCGCGCGGGCGCTCTACGGGAGGCCGCGCGTCGTCTTGTGCGACGAGCCCACCGGCAACCTCGATCGGCAGACCGCGCGCGAGGTCCTCTCCCTGTTCGACGCTATAGGCGATGAGGGTACAACCCTCCTCATCGCGACTCATGACGAGGCGGTGGCCGAGGGCGCGCACCGGGTGCTCACGCTGCGGGAGGGCAAGATCACGTGAGGCTCCTAAATCTCTTCTCCCTCGCGGTCTTCGATCTGCGGGCGTCGCGGGCGCGCTCGCTCGTGTCGGTGCTCGGCATCGCGCTCGGGGTCGCGGTGTTGCTCGTGGTGGCGGGCCTCGGCCTCGGCGCGCGCGAGCTCGTACGGACGCAGCTTGCCCGTGAGCTGCCGCTCGACTTCATCGAGGTCACCCCGAAGACGGTGGATCTCGGGCTGTTCAAGGTCCCGGCCGGGAGCCTGCTCGGCGGGGCCGCGCTCGACGAGACGACGCTTTCGCGCCTCACCAAGATCCCGCGCGTAGCCGCGGCCTACCCGAAGCTCGAGGTGAGCCTGCCGCTCGGCGCCGAGGGAGGGATGTACCTCTTCAAGCGGCGCTTGCGCACCGACCTCTTCATGACGGGGCTGCCCGAGGAGCTCTTGCGCGCCGAGGTGGGCGAGGGCTTTCGCGACGAGCGGGGCTTCGTGCCGGTGGTCGTCTCCGATCAGCTCCTCGAGATCTACAACACCGCCGTGGCCGGCACCATCGGCGGACCGAAGCTCACGTCGAAGACCTTGAAGGGCTTCGAGTTCGATCTCGTGATCGGCCGCTCGTTCATGCTCGGCATGCGCGGCGCGCGGCGCGCGGGGACAGAGCGCGCGCGCGTCGTCGGGGTGTCGCGATACGCCATGCGCCTCGGGGTCTCGGTGCCGCTCGCGACGGCGCGTGCTCGCCGAGTATGGCGACGGCGCGCCCGAGACTTTCACCTCGATCTTCCTCGAGCTCGACTCGCCGGCGGCGGCTGGCGAGGTCACGCGGGCGGTGCTCGCCGCGGGGCTCATGGTCGAGGACTCGGCTCGCCGCGCGGCCGAGATCGTGACCACCGCCACGCTCATCGCGAGCCTGGTCGGGCTGCTCGTGCTCGCGCTCGCGGGCCTCAACATCGCGCACTCGTTCTTCGCCGTGCTCGCCGAGCGCCGTCGCGAGCTCGCCATCATGCGCGCCGTGGGCGCGCGTCGAGGAGATCTCTTGCTCGTCGTCTTGATGCAGGCGGCCTTGCTCGGGATCTTCGGCGCCGTGCTCGGCGGCGCCGCCGGGAGGCTCTTGGCCGCGCTCCTCGATCTCGCCGCGCGGGTGTTCTTGCCAGAGTTCCCCTTCAAGCCCGAGAGCTTCTTCGTGATGCCGGTGAGCCTCTTTCTCGCCGCTGCCGGCGCCGCGATCTTGGCCGCCTTGCTCGGGGCGTTTTGGCCGGCCTTACGCGCGGCGCGCGCCTCGGTCGCGCGCACCTTGGCCGAGGGGTAGCAGGACGAGCTCTCGGCTACTCCCGGATTGCCGAACAAGATCAAAACCTCGATACCCAAATTCGATCGACTTATCCCTTCGCTGGCCATTTCGCCTTGGTGTTGGGTGATTTATGTGTAGTACTGCGCGAGTTGGGGTGGGCGAAGTAGTCGATGGGCACGGGAATGGTCGCAGCACTCTCGCCAAAAACGCGATACGAAGGCTCTTGCGACTCGGTGCGGTGGCGTGGCCAGCTCGTGGCCGACCAAGCGCGCTTTCGCGCGTACGTCGCAGACCGTGTTCGAGCCCGCGTTGACGACGATGAAGCTCAGAATCCGTTCGCTGCGGAACTTAGTGGCATGGCCACAACCGGGATGACCACGGAGTTCGTCGAGAATCTTCTTCGCGCCGTCCCAGAGGAGAAGCCATGGGCGGTCGGCGAAGCCTTGGCTGAGTGCGTTTTGGCCGACGACGACGCACGAGAGATCTGCTGGCCGTGGAACCTCGTGCGAGACCGCCGCACGCCGCGAGCTAGCCTGCCGGGTGCGGATCTGGTCGGCTTCTGCAAAGAGGGCGACACGGTCCTCTTGCTCTTCGGAGAGGTGAAGACTTCATCCGACGCGCGTACGCCGCCCAACGTGAGCGGTGGCATGGCGTGGCAGCTGAAGGACGAAGCCACGCGCCTTGATATCCAGCACGCTCTACTGAAGTGGCTTCGGGCTCGATGCGAATCCAACGAGCACCTGGCGCTCTATCAGGCCGCGGTTCAGCGCTACGTGCAGTCGCTTGGGAAGGAGATTCTTCTCGTCGGTATTCTTCTTCGCGACACGGAGCCCAATGAGCTGGACGTAACCGCTCGCGCCAGGTCTCTCGCCGAGAGTTTCGGTAGCCCGACGCGCATCGAGATCACGGCCTGGTATCTTCCTGTCCCGATCAAGGACTGGCCGGCTTTGCTTCATGGGGGTGCACCATGACAGCAGGCGCCTGGCTCAGAGCAGCAGTCGGTGAGGAGCGGCTTCGCCTCACATCGACCGAGGCAAGTCGACGCAGGCTCACGAACGCACTCGGGGCGCCGGCTGGAGAGGTCGACGACCGTGAGCTTCAGTTCGTCGCCAACGCGCTGGAGTTGCAGCTGTTCGACGCCTTGGATGACGAGGAGCACGTGGTCGAGCTCCGTGCTGTAGCTGCTGAGACGTTCCAAATCGCCAGAACGTTGGCGTGGCCTGACGAGCCGGTTGCCGCAGCGGAGTGGCTCGTACGGCTGGGCTGCATCGCGGCCCTGGGTGATCGCTCGGCCGATTTCCGCCGCATCGTTACGGAGCACGAGCTTCCGGCCCTGCCTCTCGATTCGCCTGACTGGGGTGTCCGGGTCTGGTCATCAGTCTTGGACGTGTGGCTCCGGCTCCTCAGAAAGAAGGGCTGGGACGACCTCGATGCTGTCCAGGAGCGGATCGTCGCCATTCGTGAGGCCCAGCGTGAAGTCGAGCCAGGATTCCTGAAGGAAGCTGAAGCGCGCAAGGACGTGCGGCCGGCATGGGAACTGATGGCG
>CAYXQW010000066.1:0-2731 GCA_964466695.1 uncultured Bdellovibrionales bacterium | reverse complement strand
CTACGTCGGCCAGGGATCAGTCGATGGTCACTTCGACATCCGCGAGCAGCTCGAGGCCCAGTTCGACCGAGCGATCGGGGCTTCAGCCCGCGGCCAGCTAATCGAGCGAGAGACGATGTCGCGGCTTCTGGCTCGAGCCGCGAGGGTGATGGTCGATAACAGCATCTGGACAGTCACTCGCGCGGTGAACAGCCGGGTCACCAGGTTCGTTGAGTCGCAAACCGCCCGGGATCGAAGGCGCCCGATCTTCGAGATGCTGCCGCCTCAAAGGCGGACACTTCGAGAGGAGGGTTTGCTTGGCTCAGGTCATCGCTCCGTCGTGGTGAGCTTGCCAACTTCGAGCGGCAAGACCTTCATTGCGGAGTTTCGAATCCTCCAGGCGCTGAACCAGTTCGACCAGGAGAACGGCTGGGTTGCCTACCTGGCTCCCACGCGGGCTCTCGTAAATCAGCTCGCGGCACGCTTGCGCCGAGACTTCGCCCACCTCGGGATCGTCGTGGAGAAGGTCAGCCCAGCATTAGAAGTAGATGGTCTCGAGGCCGGAATGCTCTCTGAGGCCGACCGAGCCCAGCAGTTCCGCATCCTCGTGACCACGCCCGAGAAGCTGGACCTGATGCTCCGAGGGGGCTGGGAAGAGAAGATCGGGCGTCCCCTGACGCTGGTCGTGGTGGACGAGGCACACGGACTGGCTTCGGAGAACCGCGGTCTCAAGCTCGAGCTGCTTCCGACGATCAATCGAGAGTGTCGCTATGCGCAGTTTTTACTGTTGACGCCGTTCATCCGCAATGGCGCGGAGATCGCCCGCTGGCTCTCTCCCGACAGCAACAAGAGTATCGACCTCGGCGTGGACTGGACACCTAATGACCGAGTGGTAGCAGTCGCCAGGGTTGACCGTGGCGATGGCAAGGGCAAGGGCGAGTTCAGCTTGTCCCTTCACACGAGACACACGACGCGCAACACCCTCGACATTCCCGAGCAGCTTGGCATCGGAGACTCGCGTCCGCTCGGCCTAGCGTGGTCGAGAGTAGCGAGTTCGCCTGGCAAGATCGCCGCGACTACCGCCCAAGTCCTTCAGAAGCGAGGCACGGTCATCGTGCTCGCTGACACCCCAGCGGCAACGTGGGGGATCGCCGACGCTTTCAAGGTCGAAGAGAACAAGCGGAGCCTGGATAGCGACGACCTCAGGCACGTCCAGCGATTCCTTGTCGACGAGATGGGACAGGACTTCCCGCTGGCGAGCTTGCTGGAATACGGCGTCGGCGTGCACCACGCAGGCATGTCGGAGGACACACGCTCTCTGGTGGAGTGGCTGACGGAGAACGACCGCCTGGGCGTGCTGGTCGCAACAACGACCATCGCGCAGGGCGTGAACTTCCCGGTGTCCGGGGTGGTATTCGCCAGCCATCAGTACCGCTCGCGGAAGTCACCGTACCGCGTCGACATGCCGCCCCAAGACTTCTGGAACATCGCGGGGCGGGCTGGTCGCGTAGACCAAGGAGATCTCGGTGTGGTGGCACTGGCAGCGCAAGACGACACCAAGCAGCAGCAGCTCGAGCAGTTCATCGACAAGTCCGTGGGTGAGCTCAACTCGACGCTCATCCAGATGGTGGAGGCCGCCGCAAAAGCAGGATCGTTGCTGCGATTGGAGTCCCTGTCCCATCAGCCCGGATGGTCCGCCTTCGTCCAGTACCTGGCGCATACCTATCGTCAGATTGGCAATCACGAGCAGTTCGCAGCGCAGGTCGAGCAGGTGCTACGTGGCACACTCGGCTTTCAAGCTCTCCGTAAGAGCCACAAGGGCTGGGCCGACACCCTGGTACAAGGCGTGTGCGCGTATGCCGAGCGCATCAAGGGCAAGCCCTTGAGCCTCGTCGATGCTACCGGGTTCTCGTGGGAGTCGGTCAGCGCGACCCTCGCGAGGATCGGTCAGGAGAATCTACCGGATGACGTCTGGTCACCCGAGCTTTTCGCGGGTCGTAGAGATGACCTGCGGCGAATGATGGGGCTGCTGCTGCAAGTCCCAGAGCTTCGAGAGCCACTCAAAGATGTGACGGGTGGAACGAGCCCGGACGGCGACAAGCTTGCTCGAATCATCTGCGACTGGGTGCAGGGGCGTCCGCTCACCGAGATGGCGACCGACTACTTTAGTCAACCCGTCGAGGAGGAGAGCGACGAAGCAGTCACCGATCCAGTCGCCGTAATGACGCAGTGCTGCAGGAGCGTTTTCGGGCGCCTAACCCAGACCGCATCGTGGGGGCTGTCAGCGCTTCAGTCGTTGACGCTAGGGAGCACCTTTGATGAGTTGTCCCCCGACGAGCAGCGCAGTCTCCGCAACCTTCCGGCACGTGTGTACTACGGCGTTAACACCGACGAGGCGGTCGCCCTCAGGCTGCTGGGCGTGCCCAGAACAGCGGCGCCGGCACTTGCCAAGAAACTCGCCGTCAAAGCCGACGAACCACTTCACCGCGTGCGCGGTCGGCTCCGCGCGGCCGACGTGAGCGAGTGGACGAAGGCAATGGGCGAACGGGGCGAGAGCTACCACCGCGTGTGGTCGATTATGGAAGGCGAGTCTTGCGAAGGTTCCAAACCCACCCGCTAACTCCAACAGAACCGCGCGCGTCAGCAAGCGGATTTTGGGCAGGAGGGGTAGCCTTCCTTAACCACGCGCTTCTCCTCCTGTTAATGTAGCGATCGAGCGCGTCTTCGGCGCGCGAGAAAAAGGGGGGAGAAG
>CAYXQW010000065.1:8528-10654 GCA_964466695.1 uncultured Bdellovibrionales bacterium | reverse complement strand
TGCAAGAGCTGCTCGCCGGTAATACCTTTCTTGCGCGCCGCGTCCTCGTAGTAAGCACGGAACTGACGCTCAAGCACACCGTAGATACGGCGCACCTTCTGCTTCTCGCGAAGCTGGATGCCATACTCGGAGAACTTATGCCGCGCTTGGCCTTGCTGGCCCGGCGGATAAGGGCGCCGCTCTACCGCGCATTTTTCCGTGTAGCACCGCTCGCCCTTGAGAAAGAGCTTCGAATTTTCACGCCGGCAAAGCCGACAAACCGCTTCTGTGTATCGAGCCATGTCTTCAATCGTTCAATTAGAGTTCAAACGCGACGCTTCTTGGGAGGCCGACAACCATTATGAGGCACCGGCGTGATATCTCTGATCATCGAAATCCGTAGGCCGGCGGCCTGTAACGCCCGCACCGCTGCCTCGCGCCCAGCCCCCGGCCCCTTGACCAAAACCCCGACCGCGCGCACGCCATGCTCGGCGGCCTTCTCGGCCGCGTCCTGCGCCGCGACCTGCGCCGCGAACGGCGTGGACTTGCGGGAGCCACGAAAGCCCTTCGACCCCGAGCTCGACCACGACAAGACATTGCCCTGCGGGTCGGTGATGGTAACCATAGTATTGTTGAAGGTCGCCTGAACGAACGCCATACCCGACGGCACGTTCTTCTTTACCTTCTTGCTTGTCTTGGCGCTTGCTGTTGCCATGATTTCTTCCCGTCAAAATTACGCGCGAGCCGGCGTGGCCGATGACCGCTGTACCATACGCTTGGGCCCCTTACGTGTTCGGGCGTTGGTGTGAGTACGCTGCCCACGAACAGGCAGCCCCTTGCGATGACGCACCCCGCGATAACACCCGAGATCCATCAAGCGATTGATATTCATCGAGATTTCGCGGCGGAGGTCGCCCTCGACCTTGTAGCTACGCTCGATAATGTCGCGCAGCTTCGCGACCTCGCCCTCGGCGAGATCATCGGTGCGCGTAGTCTCGGCGATGCCTGCCTCCACCGTTATCTGCTTCGCCAACTTGCGACCGATGCCGAAAATATACGTAAGAGCTATTTCGACTCTCTTGTTGCGTGGCAAATCGACACCGCTGATGCGTGCCATGACTTATGACCTTTCCTCAACCCTGGCGTTGCTTGTGCCGTGGATTAGTGCAAATCACACGCACAAGACCACGGCGCCGGATAATTTTACACTTTGCACATATCTTCCGGACTGACGCTCTGACCTTCATGACTAACTCACTTTGCGCGATAAGTTATACGGCCGCGTGTCAAATCATATGGGGACAATTCGACCGTCACTCTGTCACCGGGCAAGATCTTGATGAAGTGCATCCGCATCTTGCCTGAGATATGACAGAGCAGCCGATGTCCATTCGCGAGCTCCACTCGAAACATCGCATTCGGCAATGGCTCGAGCACTGTACCTTCGGTCTCGATGGCCTCGGCTTTCCCCATCTGTGTACAAGAGCCTCCTTGCGCGAACCTTCGCCCAACCATGCGAGCCTAAAACCACCTGGCGCCCGCGAAACAACTCCCCGACCAACCGCCTCTTGCCAAATGCCGAGCTACAAACAGCCGGCCTCCGCATCATTCGGCCTAAACGGAACGCGGCTTGTAACACGCGCATTCAAAGTTTGGCAAGCTAAACCCTGCAATTACTCCAACCTGCTGAGGACAATAGGATCACCGTCCGTAATGGCCACCGAATGCTCGAAATGTGCCGAGAGCTTGCCGTCGCTCGTCACCGCCGTCCAACCATCCGCCAACACACGCATTTCATGCGTCCCGACATTGAGCATCGGCTCGATGGCGATCACCAGACCGGGATGCAAGCGAGGCTTTGGTCCATCGTAATAGTTGGGAACTTGAGGATCTTCGTGCATCTGCATACCGATGCCATGCCCCACGAAATCCCGCACGACACTGAACCCATGCTCACGCGCGCAAGCCTCGACCACGCGACCGATATCCGAGAGCCGATGCGCGGGGGTGCAAACCGCGATGGCGCGCTCGAGCGCCTCCTCGGTCGCAGCCAAGAGCGCGGTCGCCTCAGGGCTGATCTTCCCGATCCCTACCGTGCGCGCCGCATCGCCGACATAACCTTCGCAAACAACACCAAAATCGAGACT
>CAYXQW010000065.1:0-8518 GCA_964466695.1 uncultured Bdellovibrionales bacterium | reverse complement strand
CGCTCCTTGCTTGGAATACCATGCACGATCTCTTCATTGATCGACGCGCACAACGTCGCTGGAAAGCCGTGATATCCCAAAAAAGCGCTGCGCACCCGACGTTCCTTGAGCTCGCGTCGCGCGATCTGATCGAGCTCAAAGGTCGACACCCCAGGGGCGGCCGCCAAACACATGGCCTCGAGGATCTCGGCGACGTGAACGTTCGCCACCCGCATGATCTCGATCTCACGCGGCGACTTCAAGACGACCTCACGTCGACTACGCTTCATGCAGTGCTTTTCCTTAGCGCCGTCCGCGAATCCTCGGCCCCTTGGAGCCACCAAAGCCGTCATAATGGCGAGTAATCAAATGACTCTCGATTTGTCGCACGGTGTCCAATGCCACACCGACCACGATGAGCAGCCCCGTACCGCCGAAATAGAACGGAACATTGAACGCCCCCACCAAGATAGTAGGGAGCACCGCTACGGCAGACAGATACAAGGCGCCACCAAAGGTGATTCGCGACAACACATGATCGATATATTCCGCCGTCTTCTTACCAGGACGGATACCAGGGATATAGCCGCCATACTTCTTCATGTTATCGGCGACGTCCACCGGGTTGAAGGTCACGGCGGTATAAAAATAAGCGAAGAAGATGATCAACAGGACATAGACAGTATTGTAAAACCACGTGTCCATGCGAAAGAACTCTTGCACCTTCTGGAAATACTCTCCCGGCACGAAGTTCGCCAAGGTCGCAGGCAAGACCAATATGGAAGACGCGAAGATCGGCGGGATGACACCCGAGGCGTTGATCTTGAGCGGCAGATGCGTCGACTGCCCTGCGTAGCTGTGCTTGCCGACCAGTCGCTTCGCGTATTGCACCGGAATGCGCCGCTGCGCCTGCTCAAAGAAGATAATCGCCGCGATGACCATCAGAATGATACCAACCACGAACATTAAGGTGATTGGCTGAATGAGCTCGCCCTTGACGTACTCCCAGGTATTGAAAATACCACTCGGGAGCTGCGCCACGATACCCGCGAAGATGATCAAAGATATGCCGTTGCCGATGCCTCGCTCGGTGATCTGCTCTCCGAGCCACATGACAAACACCGTCCCCGCGGTCAGGGTCAGCACCGTCATGAAATAGAAAGCCGGCCCAGGATTGCTCACGACCTGCAATCCGCCCGGATTGCTCACCAAGTAACCCGCGATACTAAAGCCTTGCACGATCGCGAGGACGATAGTGCCGTACCTCGTATATTGATTTATCTTCTTGCGGCCCTGCTCCCCCTCTTTTTGCAACCGCTCCAACGTCGGCACGATGACCGTCAAGAGTTGCATGATGATCGAGGAGGAGACGTAGGGCATGATGCCCAACGCGAAGATGCTCGCCTGCTCGAAGGCACCGCCGGAAAACATATTGAGGTAGCCGAACAAGGTCCCCTGGAGCTGCTGAAACGCCTTGCCGAGCTCGACACGATCGACGCCTGGCACCGAGATGAAGATGCCGATGCGATAGACGGCCAGTACGCCGAGAGTAAAGGCTATGCGTTTACGCAGCTCAGGGATCTTACCGATGTTCCAAAATGCAGACGCCACCTGTCTTGCTCCTCGACGCTAGACCCGCGTCCCGCAATCAAGTTTACTTTCGTACGTACTTCGCGCGTGGAACGATCTCGTTCGCCGTACCCCCTGCCGCCTCGATCTTCTGTTTGGCCGAAGCACTGAAGTGATCCGCGGTGACGTTCAACGCGCGCGAAAGCTCCCCGCGCCCGAGCACACGAAACCCGTCCGCGTTCTTGCTCGCCAAACCAGCGGCTACGAGCGCCGCAAAATCCACGCTCGCCACCGCAGCAAAATGCGACTCGAGAACATCGAGGTTCACCTCGACCCAATTCGGAGCAAACGGCGCCACAAAACCACGCTTAGGCATGCGCCGATACATGGGCATCTGACCACCCTCGAAGCCGTGCCCTGGCTTGCCCTTGCCGGTTCGCGCGGTCTGTCCCTTGCCGCCTCGACCTGCCGTCTTGCCGTGACCCGAGCTCTCGCCACGGCCCACACGCTTACGCTTCTTGTTGGCACCCGCCGGCGCCTTTAAGCTACACAATCGCATCGCAAGATACTCCTTGGACTCAGAATTCTCGTAGGGTTAAGCCCGCTTTTGGCGCATCGCGCGATGCGACGGCGGCGGTGGGCCCTCGTGGGCACAAACCTCGACGACATGCACCACCTTGTACAGCATCCCACGCACCGAGGGCGTATCCTTGAGGTAAACCGTCTTCCCGAACCGCGATAACCCGAGGCTCGCGAGGGTCGCGCGTTGTGTCTTTGGCCAATGATGCGCCGAACGCTTCAACGTCACCGCAAAATGTCTGTCTGCTGCCATGTTCGCACCTCTATAACGCGACAACGCGCGCTACTGCCTCGCGTCGCGTTGCCGTTAAAACAAGCCGAAGAACTCATCGCCCGCGAGGTCCCGTCACAACCTAACCCACAAACGAGCACCAACATCAACCACGCAGCTGCTCGACATCCACACCGCGACGACGGGCCGTATCTTCCAGCGAGCGTAGCTGCTTCAAAGCCTCGATCGTAGCCTTGACCACGTTGTGCGGATTGCGACTCCCGAGGCTCTTTGTCAACACGTTGCGAATTCCCGCCGACTCGACCACCGCCCGCACCGCGCCACCCGCGATGACCCCCGTGCCCTCGGACGCCGGCCGCAACACGACCCGCCCCGCGCCAAAACAGCCGGTGACCTCGTGCGGGATAGAGCCCTGCACCATCGGTACACTAAACATGTTCTTCTTCGCCTGCTCGAAGCCCTTGCGAATCGCCTCCGGGACCTCGTTGGCTTTCCCGAGCCCCGCGCCGACCTTGCCGTTGCTATCGCCAGCAACCACAAGCGCGCTGAACGAAAATCGCCGGCCGCCCTTGACCACCTTGGCGACACGATTCAGATGAACCAGACGATCAACGATCTCGCCCTCGCCCCGGTCATCGTTGTGCCTGGACATTCTGTCAGTTCTCTCGGCCATGGAATCTACGCTCCTCAGAACTTCAGGCCGCCCTCACGGGCGCCTTCTGCAACCGCCTTGACGCGGCCGTGGTAACGATACCCGCCGCGATCAAACACGACGCTCTCGATGCTCTTGGCTTTGCATGCCTCCGCGACAGCCTTACCCACCTGCTTGGCTTGCTCGACTTTTTTACCCGCGACACTGTCACGCAAAACCTTTTCAACCGTCGACGAAGACACCAGCGTTGCCCGCTGCACGTCGTCGATCACTTGAACATAAATATGCTTGGCGCTGCGAAACACGTTGAGCCGCGGGCGCTCGGTCGTACCGAACACCTTCTTGCGGATACGAACGCGACGTCGCTCTCGCCCTTCCAGTTTTCTCCCAATAGCCATCGCCTATCTCCTGTAGCGCCGCGCGCTTTACTTATGAGCACACCCGAGAAGAACGCTACTTAGCGCCGGTCTTACCAACCTTACGTTTAATGATCTCGTCCGCGTACTTGACACCCTTGCCCTGGTAAGGCTCGGGCTTCTTGTAACTACGAATCTGCGCGGCGATCTGCCCGACGAGCTGCTTGTCGATCCCTTTGATCGTAAGCTTGGTCTGCGTCTTGTCGACGATGCACTCGATGCCCTTCGGCAGCTCGAGCGCGATCGGATGGGTATAACCGAGCAAAAATGTCAAGGTCGTCCCCTTGAGCTCGGCCTTGTACCCAACGCCGCTGATCTCGAGTCCGCGCTCATAGCCCTTGCTGACACCTATCAGCATGTTTTGCAGCAATGCGCGCACCAGGCCTTGATAGCCCCGATTCTGCCGATTTGCTGGAGGAGCCGCGACCCGCGCGACGCTGCCTTCGACAACAATCGCCACCCCAGGCGGCAGAACGGCATCGAGCTTACCGAGAGGCCCCTCGACATGAACCACTCGATCATTGAGCACGAGCTTGACCCCGCTGGGGATCTCAATCGGTTTGCGTCCGATACGTGACATAGTTCTTTCCTTTTCAGCCCTAACGCGAGCCCATCACCAAACTGCACAAAGGGCTTCGCCACCTACACGAGCCTTGCGCGCATCGCGATCGGTCATCAGACCCTTGGGGGTAGTCAAGATGAGCACCCCCAAACCGCGGCGGATCTTGGGTAGGCGATCAACACCGACATAGTAACGCGCACCAGGCACAGACATGCGCCTTATTCCGGAGATCACCGGATCGCGGTTGCTATCATACTTGAGCTTGACCTCGATCACGCCGTGACCCTTGGTCTTACCAGCGATGCTCCTGACATCCTCGATAAAACCCTCGGCCTTCAAGATCTCGGCGATATGGAGCTTCAGCGATGAGAACGGGATATCTACACGCTCATGGCGCGCGCGGCCGCCGTTACGAATCCGCGTCAGCATATCAGCTACAGGGTCACTATACATTGCAGTTTTCTCCTAGGATCTGCCCACGGCCGTATCGCCCATATCGACGCGCCGTGGTGAGGCCAATCGCGACGATGCGCTACCAGCTCGCCTTGATCACGCCAGGTATCTCTCCACGCAACGCACGGTTGCGAAAACAAATACGACACATATCGAACTTCCTGAGATAAGCACGCGGGCGCCCACACAGAGGGCACCGCGAGTGAGCGCGGGCCGAAAACTTCGGCTTGCGTGTGGCCTGCACCTTTTTTGACGTCTTCGCCATGAGTTCCTCGCTTACTATCGAACCTAATTACGAAAAGGCATGCCGAGATGCTTCAACAATGCCTTACCTTCCTTGTCGTTCTTCGCCGTCGTGGTGATGGTGATGTTCATCCCCCGCACCTTATCTACTTTATCGTAGTTGATCTCGGGGAAGATGATCTGCTCGCGAACACCCAAGGAATAGTTCCCTCGCCCGTCGAACGCTCGCGAGCTCACACCTTTAAAGTCCCGCACGCGCGGGATCGCGACGCTCATCAAGCGATCGAGGAACTCCCACATGCGCGCCTTACGCAGCGTCACCATACAACCTATCGGTTGGCCCTCGCGCAGCTTGAAGTTAGAGATCGCTTTCTTGGACTTGGTGATGACAGCCTTCTGTCCCGCGATCTGCGTCAGCTCCTCGGCCGCGACCGTCACTATCCCGGAGTTGCTCACCGCCTCACCCAGCCCCATGTTGATGGTGACCTTCTTTATGCGGGGGACCTCCATCACGTTGCGATACCCGAACTCCTTTACGAGCTCTGGGACGATCTCGCCCTTGTAACGAAGAAACAACCGCGGCGAAACCGCCGCGCGCCGAGGCTCATCCGAAGGGCGCGCCTGCTTATCCGGAGCGCTCTTCTTCGCGGCAGCGCCTTTAGCTTTCTGCCCAGCCTTGGGGCCGCTCGCCTCTGCGCCCGTTTTCTTCTCGGATCGCACGGACTTATCCGCGCTCTTTGAGCCTTTTTGCGTCTTCTCGGTCTCTTTTGCCATGATTCGATCTCGTTGTTACTTGGCGTTCGCCAAAATCTCGCCACTCTTGCGCGCGACCCGCACCTTGCGGCCATCCTCGAGGGTCTTGAATCCTACCCGCGTAGGCTTATCGGTCTGTGGATCGATCGGCAGCACGTTCGAGATGTGGACCGTGCCGAACTTCTCGATAATACCGCCGTTCGGGACCTTTTGATCGCGACCGCTCTTTAGATGACGCTTCACCGTCGCCACGCCTTCGACGCGGACTCGGCCAGCATCCTCCAAGACCTCCAAGATCTTCCCGCGCTTGCCGCGATACTTACCAGACATAACGGCGACCACGTCGCCCTTGCGAACATGCCGAGCCATTACAACACCTCCGGCGCGAGCGAAATGATTTTCATGTACTTCTTTTGCCGAAGCTCGCGCGCGACCGGCCCAAATATGCGCGTCCCGAGCGGCTCCCCTTGCGCCGAGATCAAAACCGCAGAGTTGTTGTCGAAGCGGATATAGCTACCATCCGCGCGACCTACCTCCTTGGCAGTGCGAACGATGACCGCCCGCGCCACATCACCCTTCTTGACCTTGGCGTTTGGCAAAGCCTCGCGAATAGACACCACAATGACATCACCAATGGTGGCATAGCGTCGCCGCGAGCCGCCGAGCACCTTGATACACATAACCTTCTTGGCGCCGGAGTTGTCTGCAACATCCAGCACCGTCTGCATCTGAATCATGGTTCCACTCCGTTCGACCTCGGGCACAGAGAGCCGATTTCACCTGTCCCGGCCAGCCTCTTCATCGCACTCGCGAGCTTGAGCCCGGCCTCCTCACGCGCCTGTCGCGCGTTCGATGACTTGCCGCACGCGCCAACGCTTTTGTTTCGACAAGGGACGGGTCTCTTCGATGATGACCTTATCGCCTACCTCGCAGTTATCCGACTCGTCATGCGCGAAGTAACGATCGCGTTGACTGACAAACTTCACATACTTAGGGTGCCGAACGCGCCGCACTACTTCGACGACGACCGTCTTTTGCATCTTCGCCTTGACGACGACGCCCTGCCGCGTCTTCGCGGTGCTCGCCGCTTTCGCCGCGGTGTTCTCCGTGGTCTGCGCACAAGTCATGACAGTTATCCTTTGCTCGCCGCGCGCTCGCGCAACACGGTCTCGATGCGCGCCACCTCGCGGCGCAAAGCCTTGAGTTGATGCGTGGTGCGTAATTGACCAAGCGCGTGCTTGAACCTGGCCTTTTGCAGCTCCTCGGCCTTGCCGACGAGCAGCGACGCAAGCTCGGCCTCCCCACGCTCACGCAGCTCCGAAGCAGCGATCTGATTGCCCTTTGCCATCTTCTTGTTGCTCCTAATCCACGCGACGAATTACGCGCGTCGCAAACGGCAGCTTGTGCGAAGCGAGCCGAAAAGCCGCCTTCGCCACCTCTTCGCTCACGCCTTGCATCTCATACAAGACACGCCCTGGTTTCACGACCGCGACCCAATACTCGGGGTTGCCCTTACCGTGGCCCATACGTGTCTCGACGGGCTTCTTGGTGACAGGCTTATCCGGAAAGACGCGCAGCCAAATACGCCCGCCGCGCTTGACGTGGCGAGTCATCGCGATACGCCCCGCCTCGAGCTGACGCTGCGTCAGCCATCCGGCCTCGAGCGACTGCAAGCCCCACTCTCCGAAAGCCACGCTCCCGCCACGCAGAGCGCTGCCGCGGTTGCGGCCCTTTTGCTGTTTTCGATATTTGACTTTAGCTGGTGACAACATAGCTACATGTCCCTAATGTCTTGGCCCGAAACTCAAGAGGCCGTTCCCGGTAGCACTTCACCTTTGAAGATCCAGCACTTGACGCCGATGACGCCGTAAGTGGTATGCGCCTCCGCGAGCCCGTAGTCGATGTCGGCCCTCAGAGTGTGCAACGGCACCCGCCCGTCACGATACCACTCGTAACGAGCCATCTCGGCGCCACCGAGTCTTCCCTTACAGGCGATGCGGATCCCCTTCGCGCCGAACTTGAGCGCAGTCTGCACCGCTTTCTTCATCGCGCGGCGAAAAGCCACGCGCCGTTCGAGCTGCATCGCGACGTTCTCCGCCACGAGCTGTGCATCGATCTCCGCCTTGCGAACCTCGTGGATATTGACGAACACCTCGCTCTTCGAGAGGTCCTGCAGCTCTTTCTTGAGCTGCTCAATGCCCACGCCCTTCTTGCCGATAACGATCCCTGGCCGCGGTGTATGGATAGACACCTTGACCTTGGCCGCGGCGCGCTCGATCTCCACCTTGGCGATGCCGGCGCCCGCGAGCTTCTTCCGCACGAAATCCCGAATGTGGATATCTTCGTGAAGCCACGCGGCGTATAGCTTCTCCTCGTACCACTTCGAGTCCCAGGTACGGATAACGCCGAGGCGAAAGCCGATTGGATGTGTTTTCTGACCCATGAGAATCTGCCCTCTCGCTACTTGCTCTCGCCCAAAATCACCGTCACGTGGCTCGTTCGCTTACGAACCCGTGTTGCCCGTCCTTGCGCTCTCGGCAACCAACGCCGCCAAGTGGGACCCTCGTCGACCGTTACGGTCTTCACCGCTAGCCGATCCAGATTGAAACCACCCTTGACGTCCGCGTTCGCGACCGCGCTCTTTAAGAGCTTGGCCACGGGGAGCGCCGCTGACTTCTTCGAAAAGCCGAGAAGGTTGAGCGCCTCCTCGACCTTCTTGCCGCGAATCAGATCCACCACGAGACGAACCTTGCTCGGCGCCATGCGCAAATAGCGCAACGAGGCTTGTGGCCCCATCGCCTCGTGCTGCTCGCGCCGCGCCGCGGCTTTTTCGCGTTGCCGGGTAGACATTGTCTTTCTCCTAACCTTTCAAAAGCTCAAGGCCACCTACGGCCTATCTCGAAGCATCCTTCGCCCGCTTCAAGCCTGGGTGAGAATTGAAGGTGCGCGTCGAGGCAAACTCGCCGAGCTTGTAGTCCACCATGTTCTCGGTGACAAACACCGGAATGAACTTTCGCCCGTTATGCACGGCAAAAGTATGACCTACGAACTCAGGAACGATCGTCGAGCGGCGCGACCAC
>CAYXQW010000064.1:0-10704 GCA_964466695.1 uncultured Bdellovibrionales bacterium | reverse complement strand
CACCTCCCGCCGCCACGTGGGCGGCCTCGACGGCGAGCCCGAGCAGCGCCATCGCATCGAAATAAAAATACGCCCCGCGCAGAGGACGCTCGCCTTCGTAGCGATCGGCGAAGACCGAGGCGAAATACTCGGCATCCGAGGCCAACGCCGGCGAGACACCCACCGCGCCCTCGAGCGCGCCTGGCGGCGTGTTCTGCAAGAACACGTCGGCGCGCAAGGAAGGAGCGAGATACCACCTCGTCCGGCCGGCCGAGAGCGTCTGCTCTACCACCAGCGACGCCGCGGAGCGCGGCTGGGCGACGAGCACCACGGCGTCGGGCAAGTGGGCCGCGATCGCCTCGAGCACCGCGTCGAACTGTTGGTCAAGGCTCGAAAAACCGGTGCTGTACACCGACCCGCCGCGCCGCACGAATTCCTGCGCAACGATCTCGTTGAAGGCGACGCCATAGGTGTCGTCGGCGTACACGATCTCGGCGCTGCTGATCCCATCGGCGGCCATCTTGTTCGCCAGCGCGGCGCCCAATGACGCCGCCGATGGGACCACCCGGAAGAAGTATCCCCCCGTATCGAGCGCGGTCAGCGCGGGCGAGATGGCGCCTCCCGAGATGAACGCGACCTGCCGCTCGAGGGCGAGCGGCAGCAAGGCCTGCGCGAGATCGTCCTCCTCAGGGCCGATGATCGCCACCACGCCTTCGTCGAGGAGCTCCTGCGCCGCCAAAAGGCCGCGCGTCACATCCGAATGCGTATCGCGCGGAATGACGCTGAGCTTTGGTTGGCCTGCGAGCTTGGCTTCGTTGAGATACTCCAAAGCGAGCAAGATGCCCTTCTCCATGCTGGCGCCGTTCGCGCCGAGCTCGCCGGTGTAGGGCAGGAGCACGCCGACCTTGATAGTCCCCTCGGTGGTGTAGCGCGCCTCATCGACGCAGCCGGAGACGAGCAACGCCAGGAAGGCGATGCCAGCGCGCGACCCTTGTGGCATGCGACCTCCTGACATCGTTTAGATCTCCTGCGCGAGCTGAAGCATGATCGTACGCGGGGCGAGCGGGTAGTCGACGCCCGCATATCCCGGATCTGGCCCGGTTGTACCGAGCAAGTTCTTACCGAAGAGAGAGACACGAGTCTCGCGCTTACCTATGAGCTCGAGCCCCACGGTCGAGACGGTGGCGTCGAGCCGTACGTAGGTATCGAGCTCGTAGGGCGCGCCGCGCTCGAGGATGTTCATCTCGCTCGCGCGACGTGGCCCCACGCACACCGCCTCCGCGCTCGCGCGGAGCGGAAGCTCGGGGAGGCGACCGTAGGCGCCGAGGCGCGCTTGATATGGTGGATAAATCGAGCTCTCGCTGCCGAGCAGGCGCGTCTGATAGGTCGCAGGGTCGCCGCGGTTCCAACGGGCCGCGACGAATTCGAAGCTTGCATAACCGCCCAGCTTGTCTTGGCGATCGACTCGAAGCTCGGATTCCCATGACAGCGTGGCCGCCCGCGCGACGTTCTCGGCCATGCGATTGAGGCCCTGCTGCACGAACTCCGCCTTGTTGAGGAGGTAGCTGTAAGCGAGCCCGGTAGTCGCGAGGAAGTGCTGCGCGAAACGATAGCTGAGCTGCCCCTCCACGGTGTGCACCCGCTGCGGTGACAGATCTGGATTGCCGAGGATATCGCCAGGCCTGAGTGGCAGCGCGTAGAGGAGCTCCGGGGAGGGGGCCTTGAAGGCGTTACCATACAGCAGCTTGGCGACGAGCTCGGGCAGCACGTTGTAGACCAGAGCAGCCCGACCCGAGAGCTGACTGTGATAGATGCTGTTGTGATCGTAACGCAGGCCCGCGGTGAAGTTGAGAGTCGACGGTAAAGCCTCCCACAAAGCCTGCGCGTAGGCACCAGCGTTGCGAAAGTCCTGCACGCCTTGCCTTTGCGACGCCGACTCCACGACGTCACCCGCCGCATAACCGGAAGTATCGGCGGTCAAGATGCGTAAATTCGACGGCAACTGCTGCTCGAAGAACAACGCCTCGAGACCAGCCACGATGGTCAACCTCTCGACAGGCTGGTAGCTCAGCTCCGCCGCGCCGTCGGCACCGCGATAACCGAACTTACGGCGCACGTAGAAAATGTCGCTGTCCCCGGTCTCGATGCGGTCGTCTTCGGTCGGCCCGCCGCACAAGTAACGAGCCCACAGCGAGAAGCGCAGGCTATCGCCGCGGACGAAATCCAAACCGAGCCCCGCGGCAGCGCGATAGAGCGCGATGGTGGTCTCGTGCCGGCGTCCGTCGGCGTCGCGCCCGTAGGTGAGCTGCGCCCACGGACTGAAGGCGCCCCCGCGCTCGATCTCACTGAAATGACCGAAAGAGGAGAGCTTCCACTCGTGGTCGAGCGCGAGCTCCAGCTTGGCGTAGCCGACACGCGACGAGAGGACGAGGTCTCGCGCCGAGTCGTCCAGATGAGCATAGGACGGCAGATGAGGCGCCGGTGAGGACGGTGGGAGCTTCAACCCCGAACGGTCTTCTTCATGAACACGCGCCGCGAGAAGAAGCTCGAGGCCACGATACGCGAAGCCGACCGTGGCCTCCCCGTCGCCGCCTAGGCGCTTGTCGTCTCTATCCTCGAGCGCCGGTATTACTCCCCCCTGGACGATGGCGCCATTCACCTCGATCGCTTGGCGCGTGACTATGTTGACCACGCCGAGAAACGCGTCCGCGCCATAGAGCGCCGAGGCGGGCCCACGGATGATCTCGATCCTCTCCACCGCCGACAAGGGAAGGAGCTCAGGCCCCAACCAGTTGCCGCTGGTGGGCAAGAACGCCACCGAGCGACCATCGATCATCACCTTGATCGCGCTGCTCTGTGAAAACAGCCCACCAGGTACGCCTCTCACGCCCACGTTCGGTAGGATGTGATCGTCGACGACGTAGAAGCCGAGAACATGCTGAAGTGCCTCGGCCACCGATTGATAACCATAGAGGGTGAGGTCGCTGCCACGCAGCACGGACATGGCGGCCGGGGCCTCGAGCAAGCCGCCGGCGGTCTTCGTCGCCGAGACGACTTGGATATTCAAAATCTCCTCGAGAGAGAGCGCCTCGAGATCGGGGAGCGACATCACCTCTGCCCGAGGCCCACGCGGCTCTTCCGCCCAGGCGGAGGGAGATGGTACGGCAGCGAGCACGAGCAGCGGCAGCAAGAAACTCGGGGAAGGGCGCTTGGGCATAGCTATCAGCATCCAAATGATGAGCTTTCGATAACCTTAACAATGATGACCGCGATGCTCGTTGAGTTCAATATTGACTTCGAGCCCTCCTCTTTGGTGTTTATGCAGACAAAAGAGAGGTCTACCAGATGCTCCCGAGATCATCATCGCGCTTTCTCATCGTCCTCGCGCTGCCCCTCGTCGGTTGCGCCAAACCAAAGGGCCCCGAGGTGGCGCCTCGGACGACCGCCGCCAACAAAATGGTGGCGATGGTGATCGCCCACCGCGGTTTCGCCGACGTCGAGTACACGACTCCCAGGCAGATCTTCGAGCAAGCCGGCTTTACGGTCACGACCTTCGCCTCCGCGCCCGGCGAGGCCGTTGGCATGCAAGGGACGCGCGTAGAGGCGGACGCCGTGCTCGATGATCTCGAGGTGGAGACATTCGATGCCGTCGTCTTCATTGGCGGCTCGGGAGTACAAACGGAGCTCTGGGATAACCCAAAAGCTCACGAGCTCGCGCGGGGCGCCGTAACGCGCGGCAAGGTGCTCGCGGCTATCTGCTGGGCGCCTGTCGTCCTCGCGAACGCAGGTGTGCTCGCGGGCAAGCGGGCCACGGTCGCGGTCGAAGACGACGCCCATGAGATCATCATCGAAAAGGGCGGCACCTTTACGGGCGAAGCCGTGACTATCGACGGGGCGCTGATCACGGCCTCGGGGCCTCCTGCCTCGATGGCCTTCGCCGAGGCTATAGTCGAGGCTTTAGGAGCGATAGAGGATAGATGAAGCTGCGCCAAAAGCCATGTCGCCTTGATGCCGACACGGCCGGCGTGGTACCACGATAAGGATGCGCGGCATACTCTCTGCGGTTTGCGCACTCTGCGCCCTCTCCCTCGCGGCCTGCGACAAAACCGACATCGGGCAGCCCTGCCCAGAGCTCCTAGGTGACACCGAGCCCGCCACCCCGAGCACCGACCTCGCGCAAACCGAGACCATCGAGGTCGTGGCCTACGACCCGAGCTTCCCCTGCAACGAGCTCATCTGCGTCGCCACCGCCGGCCGCTCCGGCTACTGCTCGAAGCTCTGTCGTGAAGACGCCGCGTGCCCAGAGGGCTTCGCGTGCCGCGAGGTGCAACCCATCGGGAGCTTCGCCGGCAAGAAATACTGCGTGTGGAAATCTTGTCGCAGCACCTCGGACTGCGGCGACAAAGAAGACTTCTGCTGCCGCGAGGTCTTCGGCTCCGATCCTACCCCCGGCGTCAAATACTGCGACTTCGCCACCAACGGCCACTGCGAGTAAATCATGAAGCTACCCTCGACCTTGCTCCTCGGTTGCGCGCTCTGCCTCCATGTCGTCGGCTGCAAGAAAGACGACGTGGGCGTGGCTTGCCGGCCGAACCCAAACCCCGAAGGCTCCCATGACATCCCCGCGGAACCGATAAACGGCGAGATCCCCGTGCTCGAGGTCGTCTCCCTCGGTCGTAGCAGCGACTGCGAGACCTTCCAGTGCCTGACCTACGGCGGCTATGCGCCCTTCTGCACGCGCGAGTGCTCCTACGATGGGTTCGCCAAGGGGCGCGCGTGCACGGAGAGCAGCGACTGCAAGCGACCCGAGCATTGCTTCGAAGGCTACTGCCGTGACGACGACTGCCCCGACGGCTTCGAATGCCGCACGGTGCAAGACGTGGGCCCCCTCGCCGGGAGGCTCTTCTGCGTCAACAAGACAGGCTGCGCGGGCAGCAACCGCGAGTGCGAGGCGCTCGGCACCATGGAGTGCCAGCGACTCGCCTGCTTCGATCAGAGCTTGCTCGGAGACTCCACCGCCACCGCGCACACGCTCGGGTGCATGCCGCTCGCGGACCTGTCTTACTGCCAGTGCCCCGACGGCGGCGTCACCTGCGGCGGCGAGACCTTGAGCTGCGATCCGCCCGAAGCCGATCCGTGGCCCGCGGGCGCGGTCGAAGTACGCGACGCATGCATCCGCGTAGATTGAGCGCCTATCTTACGCGCATTCTCATGGGATTTGTGCTCGTCGCGAGCTGCGCCGCGCCGCGCGCCGAGACGCAGACCCGCGCACGGGGAAAAGTCATCTTCCTCCCAGAGGGGCGCGAGGTCCACGTGACGGTCGAGCTCGCGAACACCGAGGAGGAGCACCGCCGCGGGCTCATGTTTCGCCGTACGCTCGAGGCCTATCACGGTATGCTCTTCACCTTCGCAAGCGAGCGGGTGCACTCATTCTGGATGCGCGATACGTTCCTGCCCCTGGATCTCATCTTCATCGGCGCGGATCACGAGGTGGTCGGCGTCATCGCCGACGCCGAGCCCCTCTCGGAGAGGCCTCTGCGCGTCGAGCGTCCCTCGCGTTACATAGTCGAGGTCAACGCCGGCTTCGCGCGCGAGCACAGGATCGCGGCTGGCTGCAAGGTGCGGATCGCGATCAAGTAGGCCGCGCGCGCTTGTTCAAGATCTGCTCGTAGATGTGCGTGCCGAGCGACGCGATCATCATCTGCTCGACCTCGGACTCGAAGTTGTCGCGCTCGCTCTGGTTATGAAAAACGAAATGGATCCCCATGCCCATATCGGGCACGTCGGGCCTTTGTCGCTCGCTCTCTTTGTTGGTCCAGATAACTTGACCGCGAAGCTCGAAGGGCTGTGAGCGCTTGGGCAGAGACAGCTTGAAGATGAACTCCGTCCCCACGGGCAGCGGCCGGTCGGTCTTGATGAAGGTGCCACCCTTCGAGATATTTTTAGTGTAGTCGGCGAAGAACGTGTTCATCTTCTTGTACTCCACCTTGAGCTCGATGGGAGTACGCGGGTGCTGGCGATAATCCGATTGGTCGGTCACGCCCGCAGCATAAATCTCACCTCGCACCGCGGTCAAACTTGCCGCACCGAGTCTTGCTCCACAGAACGAATATCACTAGTGGCAAGAGCCCATGAAAGTGCTCGTCGCCAACCGTGGCGAAATCGCCTGCCGCATCATCGCCACGCTACGCGAGCTTGGCCATACGGCGGTGGCCGTCTACACCGAACACGACGCCGACGCGCCGCACGTGGCGCTCGCCGATGAGGCCGTGCTCTTGCACGGCGAGCTCGGTTACCTCGACATTCAGGCCCTGGTCCACGCGGCCACGGAGCGCAAGGCCGCGGCGCTGCACCCGGGCTACGGCTTCGCGTCGCAGAGCCCAAAGCTCGTACGCGCCTCTGCGCGCGCAGGGGTGACGTTCATCGGCTGCTCCGAAGACGCCATGCACAAGCTCGGCAACAAAGACGCGGCGCGCAAGCTCGCCCGCGAGATCGGCATCCCGGTGGTGCCGGGCGCCGGCGCCATCGCCACCATCGAGGAGGCCGAAAAGGCCGCCGACACGCTCGGCTACCCCGTGCTGCTCAAGAGCGCCAACGGCGGCGGGGGTCGCGGGATGCGGCGCGTGCGCAGCCGCGACGAGATGCGACAAGCCTTCGCCGCCGCGACGCGCGAGGCCGCGGCCACGAGCACCGACAACCGCCTGCTGCTCGAGAAGTATCTTTGCCGCGCGCGGCACATCGAGGTGCAGATCCTCGGCGACGCCAAACGCGCCATGACCCTCGGGGAGCGCGAGTGCTCCTTGCAGCGACGCTATCAAAAGATAATCGAAGAATCTCCGGCCGCGATAAGCGAAGAGGTGCGGCTGCAGGTGACCCGCGCCGCGATACGACTCGCGGAGGCCGCGGGCTATAGCGGCGCCGGCACGGTCGAGTTTCTGATCACCCCCGAGAGCGACTGGTACTTCCTCGAGGTCAACACCCGCCTCCAGGTCGAGCACCCTGTCACCGAGTGCGTCTTCGGCCACGACATCGTGCGCGCGCAGATCGAGCTCGCCTTCGGCGCCGCGCTGCCCGCGGCGAGCGCGCCTCGCGGACACGCCATCGAAGCTCGCCTCAACGCCGAGGACCCATACCGCGGCTTCACCCCTGAGACAGGCTCCGTGTTGCTCCTCGATCTTCCGCACCTACCCGGGGTTCGCATCGACGCTGGAGTTCGTCAGGGCTCGATCGTGTCGCCGCACTACGACTCGCTGCTGGCCAAGGTAATCGCGCACGGCGAGACGCGCGCGCAGGCGCGCACGCGACTCATCGCCGCCCTCGAAGCGACGACCCTGCTCGGGGTAGTGACCAACCAGAGCTTCTTGCTCGAGGTCTTACGCTCGGAGCTCTTCCAGAGCGCCGAGACCTACACCGACACCATCGAATCACGGCGATGGTCGGCACCAGAGATCCCCGCCTACGCGCGCAAGGCCGCGCTGCACGCCGTGTTCGCGCCGAGCGGCGAGACGCGCGCACGCGACCTCGACCCGCGGATCTCATCGCCATGGCAAGCGCTCGGCGCCTTCAGGCTCGGGGCATGAGCTTCGTCATCGTAGAGCACAACGGCTCGCGCTATCGCGTCGCCCTCGCACCGACGAGCACCGGGGTGTGGGTGGGATGGAGAGGCGGCGCGGCCTTCATCCCCTCACGACAGCAGCCGGCGCACAACCCGGTCACCGACGCGGAGGTGGTGGCGCCGATGACCGGCAAGATCATCGAGGTACACGTAGCGCCCGGGGACGAGGTCGAGCCCGAGCAGGTGCTGATCGTGCTCGAGGCGATGAAGATGGAATATCGCCTGACGGCTGGACGCGCGGCGACCGTGCGCGATGTCCACTGCCACGAAGGGATGTGGGTAGATCACGGCGTCACCCTCGTCACGCTCGATGCCGACGCACCGCGAGCCTCGCCATGATCGCCTCACGCGCGCAGATCGAAAGCAGCGCCGCGAGCGCCCCAAAGAGCGCTCCTGCGAGGACATCGCCTGGCCAATGCACGCCCACGTAAACGCGGCTATAGGCCACGAGCCCGGCGAGCGGCAGCACCACCACCGCGAGCTTGCGCTTCCACATGAGCAAGACCGTGGCCGCGGCGAAGACGTTGGCCGCGTGCAGGCTCGGCATGGAGCCGACGTTCGCGGCCGCGGCGATCTGACGGAAGGTGCCCTCGGCGAGCGCATAACAAGGCCGCACGCGCCCGAAGAAGGGCTTGAGCACGTAGTAGCCGAGGCCATCCGACAACGCCACGGCCAGCACGAGCCCGATGAGCGGGCGCGCGGCCGCGCGCCGGTAACGAAAGAGCAGCGCGGCCCCAATCGTGATCGCAAATACGACACCCAATTTGTCGCTCGAGGCAGCCTTCATGACAAAATCGAGCGGGGCTACGTGCGCGCCGTTTATGACGTGAAAGAGCCGACGGTCCAAAGCCGAGAGGTCCATGTCCTGGCTGTAAGAGCAAACTCTTTGCGAGGCAAGCATGAGACGATAGCGCGTCACACGATTTGACCACGCGCGAAGGGCGGCGGTATAAACGAACGGTGATGTCCTATGAGGGCGAGCGCATCGATTCTCCGAAACCAGTCATGACCTTCGCCGTCGGGGGATATTGGCTCGCTCTCAAAGTCGAGCAGGTAGATCGTGTGGCCGTGGCCGAGACCCTCTGGCCCGCGCCCTTGGCCCGACCGGAGCACGCAGGGTTCTTCGACACGGGGACCGAGCTCGTGCCCGTCTTCACGCTCTCGCGACGCGATGATAGAGATCGTTCCTCTCTCTACCGCGACCAGCTCGTTGCGCTCTTACACGTACGAGGTAATAATGCTGGACTTGCCATCGAGCGAGCGGGAAGGATGCACGAGCACTACTGGTTCGAGGATACCACTACCAACCCACCGAGCGGCTTAGAGACCAGCGGCGCCGTGGCTGCGAAGAGCTCTGACGCGAGCTTCTGGCTCGTCGATGCCGATCGACTTTTCATTTACGATGCGGGCGACGCGACCGCCAAAGCGCATTGAGGGAGATTAAGAGGACGGCCAATGGCGTATCAACTGCTGCTCGTCGACGACAGTGTGACCGTGCACAAAGCGGTGCAGATCACCTTTGCCTGCGAAGACTTCAACGTCATCGCCACCACCCACGCCGAAGAGGCCTTGCAAAAGGCGCGGCAAGCCAAGATCGATATCGCCATCGTAGACCTGCACCTGCAAGGCGCCGATGGCTATAGCGTCTGCCAAGCGCTGAAGAGCGACCCGAGCCTCGCCGAGACCCCTGTCTTGCTCCTCGGCAACAACGCCGACCCGGTGGACGAGGCCCGTGCCCAGGCCGCCGGCGCTGCCGGGCACATGCTCAAGCCCTTCGAGACCCAGGCTCTCATCGAGCGCGCCCGTACCTTGGTCGGCGCACCAGCGGGCGCCACCATCGCACCGCCCATGACCGCCACGCTCACGCGGGCTACGCCGAGCCCGGCCTCGGCGCCTCCTGCCATGGCTGCCGTGCCGAAGATCCCAGCAGCCCCACCAACAGCTTTGCCCATGAGCTTCGGCCTCTCTGGCGCGAGCCCGACGACCAGCTTCACCCCGGTGGCGGCCCCCAAAATGACGCCCCCCGCCGCACCGCAGCCCGCGGCCTTCACCCCTCCAGCACGGCCACCCGTGGCCACGCCGGCCTTTGCCCCCATCGCCCAACCAACCCCGAGGCCCACCACGGCTCCTCAAGCGACGCCCGTCGGTTTTGCGCCCCTGGCACAACCTGCGGCGCGACCGCCCGTGGCGACGCCGCCGCCTCTCGGGTCGATGGGAGCTACACCTCCTGGCACTCCGGCGCGTATGGCTCCCGCGGCTCCTCCTCGACCTCTCGCAGCACCCGCGCCTACCTCCTTTGCCTCCCTGGCCACGCCAGCCAAGCCGACGGCGCTGCCCAGCTTCGCTGCCGCGCCCGCGGCGCCGCCCACGAGCCAATCGCCTATCCCGCCTGCTCGCGGCGCCTTCGGCGGACCTGCGCTCGGCGGCCCAGGGTTTACGAGCGCACCCGCAACCACCGCGCCTACCACCCCCCCTGTAGCGAGCGCGCCATCTGCCCCGGCACGAACCGCTGCGGCCATGAGCGGCGCCGTCGAACAACTCGCCGGATTGGCGCAAAGCGGCATGGACGAGAACGAGCTGCGCATGATGGCGCGCGAGATCATCGAGCGCGTCGTCTGGGATATCGTGCCCGAGCTCGCCGAGACCATCATCCGCGAGCAGCTAGCAAAGCAACAACAAGGCCTATAGACCTTCACCGCCCGCGCAAAGCTCGCCTCTTTTGAACACCGCCGCCGCTGGCCGCCCGAGGAGGCGCCAGTTCGCGAGCACGTCCTCGTCGTACACCACGAGATCGGCGATCTTGCCCGCGCTTATCGTCCCGAGGCGAGAACTCTCCCCCATCGCCTTGGCGGCGTTTTGCGTCACAAACCGTAGCGCCGTGGCGCCATCGAGCCCCTCGGTCGAGCCCGAAGATCCCAGGCGGAGGCAAAAATCGAGCATCAAAAGCTCGAGCTCGATCATCGCGGCCGTACGCGCCACGGCGCCGGCGTCATTCCCACACGCGAGCAGGCCGCCCTCGCGCGCGATGCGCCGCGCGGCATCGAGCCCACGGTGCAGTAAGGGCGTAAAGAAGTCGTAGACGTGCGACATATCGAAGAGCCCAGCGAGCC
>CAYXQW010000063.1:1040-10749 GCA_964466695.1 uncultured Bdellovibrionales bacterium | reverse complement strand
TGCGTTCATGCGGAAGACCTTTCCGGATGCAGCACGTTTTATATTCCTGCACGACTTCTCGCGCTGCTCGGGTGACGCTACCGAGGCTACCGAGGTCCGGCGCATATTTAGTAACTGGGGGGAGGTCTATTACAAGGCGGGTAAGGTGGAAGCGATATATATGGTCCCCCCGCCGATGCACGCGGTGTATCGGATGGCGATCTCGACAGCGCTCGTGATCCTGCGCGCGATCGGTGTGCGCGTCGATGTTGTAGATGACCTGGAGGCCACCGTACGGCGACTGAACCTCAAATGCTTCGAGGGAGAACCCGGGAGTCGCGAGGGTTGACCGCGGCGCGGCGCGCGGTAGATAAGCGAATCATGTCCGAGACTATCTTTCAGCGCATCATCGATGGCGAGATACCCTGTCACAAGATCTACGAAGACGAGCGCGTGCTCGCCTTCCTCGATGTGGCGCCGTTGTCGCGCGGGCACACCCTGGTCATCCCGAAGGAGCCGGCCGAGACGCTCGATCGCCTCTCGGACGAGTCCGCCGCGGCGCTAGGTCGCGTGCTGCCGCGGATCTGCCGCGCTGTCATGCAAGCCACCGGCACGAGCGCCTATAACGTTCTGCAAAACAACCAGGCGTTGGCGCACCAGGCGGTCATGCATGTGCACTTCCACGTGATCCCCAAGGCCGATGCGCGAAGTGGCCTCGGCATCGGGTGGCCGGCGCAAGCGCTCGCGCGCGAAGAAGGTGCCGCGCTCGCCGCGGCTATCGCCGCCCTGTTGCGGTGATCTCGGCATAGATAGCTTTTTTCCGCTAAACCCCAGGACGATTTCAGCTTCGCCTCAAGCTGCCGCTCCTCGCAGCTTCTATGTTCGTTCTAGCCGACACATCGGTGACAACGACCGTCTTCAAGGAGGCTTTCATCATGACTCGTAACGAATGCATTAGGCGACTTTCCGTGCTGATGACCATAGCTTGTGGGGTTCTGAGCGGCTGTGGCACGAGCGAAGAAGAGATATCCAGGATCGATCTCTCCGAGGTCGGCGCGTACGACGAGGCATTGCTCGCATCTAAGCCCGACTTGGATAAAGGCGTGCTCGATATCACCACGGCGGATGACTTTCGTTTAAGGGTGATGCCTAACCCCAAGGCCTTATGGGAAGAGACCCTGCAAGACTGGGAGGATATACGCCGCGAGCACCCCGAGAGCACGGCGTTTATCGACGAAGGGCCAGAGGAGGGCTTCGCCTTGGTGCTCTCACCCTTCCAGGTCTACCTCGCCCAGTGTACGGCCATGAACCTCGGTGACGTCGATGCCACGTTCGAGATGTATCGCGAGTATCCTCATCCCCTCGGACGAATCGAGTGGGAGCTCGTCTCCGAAAGGGTCGTGCCGCCAAACAGCATCGCCCACATGAACGCCACTAGCCGCTACCCCACAGGCGGGGAGGATAGGTTTCGTTGCATTATCAAGCTCGAAGGATCCAGCGAGAGCACGGAGAGAACGGTGCGCATAGGTATGTACTATCGGTATTTGGACGCGGTTACGCCGGAGGAGTTCTTCGAGTCCGAATATTGCGATTCGCGAGCACGACAATGCGTGTCCAACCAGAGCTCCGCGCTCACGCTGGCTACCGACACCACGAGGGAAGCTTACTTCTATGTTTGGAACAGGAGCTACACCGAGCCGCTCGTCTACGGCATCATCGAGCAAGACGGTTGCACTCCCTATAATCCAAGCGCGCGTAATCCGTTTGGGCAAAAGATTCGAAGTGGAAGAATCGAGCCACGCGAGCTCATCGTCGAGGTTGTGCGCCCAGACCCAGGTATGACGTCGCAGTTTTACACGATGAAAGTTGTACCTGAGAACGAAGAGGCGCGGATTTGCCCGAGCTGCCCAGCTTTTGCGGATATCATCGTCGCGGGCGCCGTACGCTACGAAGATGCCTCGCCTACCTGCCAACCTTCCACCCGCCCGCCTTCCGAGCCTGCGCCCGCGGTTCGTGAAGCCACGGAGACCGTCTATGCCTATCGCAGCAGCGACGTGTGGTCGGGACCCGTGCCCTTTCTCGCGTACTTCCCGAGCGGGTTCGAGGCCGGATTTGGCACGATCGATGGGGAGCTCCTCGCCATCGTCGCGCCGAGCGATATCGTGCGCAGCTACGTAGCAAGCATACAGATCCCCAAGCGCGGCTACACCACCGATGACTGCGGCACCGCGAGTCGCGTGATCACGCTCTACCCTGGCGAAGAGACGACCCCGAGCGAGATCGAGGCTATCTATGGAACGAGGACGCCGCCATTGCCTGTCGTCGTGGCCATGTGCGCGACGGGCGACCGCATCGCCGACGTGATCCCTATCGGGATAAACTATCAGTATCGTTAGAGCTCGCGACAAGCTCGATGAGCGTGATCTCGGCGGGGGAGCCGAGGCGCATCGGGGGGCCCCAAAAGCCCGTACCGCGGCTCACGTAGAGCTGTGTCTCGCCGTGGCGCGACAGGCCAGCGATAGCGGGCTGCGTCAAGCGTACCAGCGCGCCGAAGGGCCAGATCTGGCCGCCGTGGGTGTGCCCCGAGAGCAAGAGCCCGACCTTCTGCGTGCTCGCCTCGGTGATCGCCTTGGGTTGATGGGCGAGCAACAAGAGCTCGCGCTCGGGGTCGTAGCCGCGCAACGCCTGTGGCAGATCTGCGCCGTGCCCATCGCCCATGCGCGCGGCGTTCGCGTCGTCGATGCCGGCGAGATCGAAGCTCGCTGTCACGGTGCCGATCGTCACCCGCTCGTTGCGTAGCACCCGCACGCCGAGGCGGCCGAGCTCGTCGATCCATTCGTCCACCCCCGAGTAATACTCGTGATTGGTGACGAAAAAAACCCCGTAACGAGAGCGTAGGCGCGCGATCGGCGCTACAGCATCGCGCAGGGCCGCGACGGGACCGTCGACGAGATCTCCCGTGATAACGATGAGATCGGGTTCAAGCTCGTTGGTCCGCTCGACTATGCGCGCAAGCCACGCGCGACCTACGAGGTTGCCGACGTGGAGGTCGGTGAGCTGCACGACCTTCATCCCCGTAAGCTCCTGCGGTAGGCGCAAAAGCTCTACGTGTAAGGTCTTCACCTCGGGCACGCGCAGCGCCGCGTGCATCCCGTATGCGCCCGCGATAATCGCGATCGCCGCTACGCCGATGGCTATGGTGCGCCGCTCGCCGACGCGCACGAGCAGGCGTACCGCGTCCGTGGCGGCGAGCAGGATGACCATGACGAAGGCGAGACCCATCCACACGAAGGCCACCCACGCGAGCGGCCGCGCGAACGTGTAGCCTTGCCGCAAGAGCACGAAGCTGAGCGGCAAGAGCACGAACAACATACCGAGGAGCACGCCGCCGAGGCGCCGGCCACGCGGCGGCCAGGCACAGTCGCGGACGAGGCGCGCCCATAGATAGTAATGGGCCGAGGCGAGCACCGAAAGAGCGGTGACCGCAAAGATGAGGTAACCCGTCGCGTGCATTGTCTATCTCGTGTAGATGCCCACGAATCGCGGTTAGCGCAATACTTTGTGGTCCCTTATGGCGATGCCGAGGCGAGCGACGAGGTTCGTCAAGCCCTCGCCCGTGGCCGCCGAGACCTTAAAGAACGGCAGCCCGTGGGACTTGGCGTAGGCCTCGACGCGCTCGCTGGCATCTCTTACGTAGTCGAGGTCTATCTGATTCAGCACCAATATCCGCGGCATGCTCGCGAGGCGCGGATCGTAGAGGCGCAGCTCGCTCTCTATCGCCTCATAGTCGCGTAAGGGGTCGCGCGCTTCGTCGCCCGGAGCGACCGTGATGACGTGCGCTATGCAATGGACGCGCTCTATGTGGCGCAAGAACCTCGACCCGAGGCCAGCCCCCGCGTGCGCTCCGACGATGAGACCCGGGACATCGGCGACCACGAAAGACTGCCCGTCACCGAGCCTGACGACGCCGAGGTTCGGCACCAGCGTGGTGAAAGGATAGTCGGCGATCTTCGGTCGCGCGGCCGAGATGCGCGCGATGATCGAAGACTTGCCGACGTTGGGGAAGCCCACGAGCCCCACGTCGGCGAGCAGCTTGAGCTCCAAGCGCAAAAACAGCTCCACCCCGGGCTCGCCGGGCTGCGCGAACCGTGGTGTTTGGCGGGTCGAGCTCTTGAAGTGCTCGTTGCCTTTGCCGCCCCGGCCACCGCGCGCGACCACCGTGATCGCCTCGGGTACGTCGAGGTCGCAGAGCTCGGCGCCGGTCTCGCTGTCGTAGACGACCGTGCCCACGGGGACACGCACGAGGTGATCGGCGCCGTCTTTACCGCACCTGCGGCCGCCTTCGCCCGGCCGGCCGTCCTTGGCGAACTGGCGCGGGATGTACTTGAAATCGAGCAGGGTCGTAAGCTGAGGGTCGGTGATGAGCACGACGTCGCCGCCCTTGCCGCCGTCTCCCCCATCCGGCCCGCCGTAGGGAACGTATTTTTCGCGCCGAAAAGATACACATCCCGCCCCGCCGTGGCCGGAGCGCACGTGAATCACGGCTTCATCGACGAATTTATAACCCCGCACGACGACCTCACCTAAAGATCTCCCGCGCGAGCTGGCGCGAGGCTACGTGTTGGCGGGCAGCGCGGGATAGATCGTGGCCAGCGTACGGTTACGATGAGTCTCGTAGCGCACGATCCCATCGGCTTTGGCGTAGAGCGTGAAATCTCGCCCGAGACCAACGAAGCGCCCGGGGTGGATCTTGGTGCCCACCTGACGCACGAGGATGTTGCCGCCTTTTACCGTCGCGCCGTCGCCTATCTTGACGCCACGATACTTGGGCTTGGAATCACGGCCGTTACGCGACGACCCTTGACCTTTTTTATGTGCCATAGCTCAACCCGCAATGCTCGTTATGAGAAGCTCAGTGTAAGACTGCCGATGACCGATGGTCTTGTGAAAACCCTTGCGCTTACGGCGCTTGAACACGCGGACCTTCTCGCCACGGCCCTGGGCGACGATCTTGGCCATCACCTTCGCGCCGACGACGACCGGCTGGCCGATCCGCGGCTCGCCCTCGCCACCGATCATGAGCACCTCGTCGAGAGAGATCTCGGCGCCGACCTCGCCCTCGAGCTTCTCTACCTTGACGCGCTCACCAGACTCGACTCTTTGTTGCTTGCCGCCCGTGCGCACAACTGCATACATGACATGTCTCCTCGAATTACCCTGAGGCCAGGGAGCGGGTGTCTCTAGGAAAAGTGCTCCTGGCTGTCAAGTGTCGCGGCACCACATGTTTGATTATCGGCTATCGACTCCGGCCTGCGGAGTGTGCTACCGAGGCGCGCACGAAAAAGCTTTCAAGGAGTGGATTAGTATGTATGCAACGCAGGATTTTCGCACCGGTCTCAAGATCCTCTGGGAGGGCGAGCCCTACGTCATCGTCGAGTTTCAGCACGTCAAGCCCGGCAAGGGCAACGCCTTTACTCGCACCAAGATCAAGAACCTCATCACCGGGCGTGTGCTCGAGCCCACGATGAAATCGGGCGAGAAGGTGGGGGTGCCAGACGTCGAGGAGAAGCAGATGCAGTACCTCTACCGCGACGGCGACCACTACACCTTCATGGACACGCAGACCTACGAGCAGGTCTTGGTAGACACCGCCGCGCTTGGCGACACGGTCTCTTGGCTCCAGGAGAACCTCACCTGCGCCGTGCTCTTTTGGAACGGCAAGCCGCTCGGGGTCACGCCGCCGAACTTCGTGGTGATGAAGATCATCGACTGTGAGCCCGGGGTTCGCGGCGACACGGCCACCAACGTCACCAAGCCGGCCAAGGTCGAATCTGGGGCCACCGTCTACGTGCCCCTGTTCATCAATGAAGGCGAGTCTATCCGCATCGACACGCGAAATGGTGCTTACGTCGAGCGCGCCTGAGCTTGACGCGGCGTATCTTGGGGGTTAGCGTAAAGTCCCATGGCGGCCATAGAAGAACCCGAGAAGGCGATGCGCTTGGCTCGTGCGATCGCGTCTGACATCTCTCTATATAATGAAGACAAGGTCAAAGAAGGCATCGAGAACGATACCTTCTTCGACACGGTCGCGAGCGAGCTCGACGAGGGTCGCGAGCTGTATCGCAGCCGTCTCTCTCCTGAGCTGTTTGCGCGTACCAACTTCTACGATCGCGCGGTGGTCGACATCATCATCCGCGCCAAGGGCCACATTCCATCCAAGATCTGGTGAGCCTCGAGGTCCCCGCGTCGGCGTCTGGCGAGCGGCTCGATAGGTTCTTGGTCGCGCTCGCGAAGCGCGACATTTTGGCTATCTCCGGCTTGAGTCGCGCGCGCTTGCAGGCGCTCGTAGACAGCGGGGAGGTCAGCGTCGATGGTCGCCCTGGCCGCTCCGGCCAACGCCTGCGCGGCGGTGAGGCTATCGTCATTCATGTGCCGCCGCCTGTGGCGAGCTCTGTCGTGGCTGAGCCCATGGCGCTTGCGGTGCTCTATGAGGATCAGGATCTCATCGTCGTGGCCAAGCCCGCGGGCCTCGTCGTACACCCTGGCGCCGGGCGCATGAGCGGTACGCTCGTCTCGGGTCTGCTCGCACACTGCCGGGACTTGTCTGGCGTCGGCGGTGTTTTGCGGCCAGGCATCGTGCACAGGCTCGATCGCGGCACGAGCGGCGTGCTGGTGGTCGCGAAGCACGACGCCGCCCATCTGGCGCTCGCGCAGCAGTTTTCGGCGCGGCGAGTGACCAAGATCTACAAGGCCTTCGTCCATGGCACTCCCCGGCCGGCGCGGGCGACCATCGAGACTCTCTACGGCCGTCATCCCAAGAAGAGGCAGCGCTTCACCGGCAAGCTCGCGACGGGAAAACGCGCGATCACGAGCTATGAGGTCATCGCGAGCGGCGGCGGGGTGTCGGCGTTGCGGGTCGTGCTCGGCACCGGGCGCACCCATCAGATCCGCGTCCACTTGGCCGAGCTCGGCCACCCCATAGTCGCCGATGCTACTTATGGGGGCTGTGATTTTCGGCGCTTGTGTCGCGAGGTGCGGAGCGTGGCGGAGCGGCTCGACCACCAGGCCCTGCATGCCTGTGAGCTCGGCTTTCGTCACCCGCGCGAGGGGACGGACTTGCATTTCGTCGCGCCCTTGCCCGATGATCTTTCGGCCCTCGACCGGGCTATTATGGGGGTCGTCGAGGCGGAGGCGGGTCCTTGAGGGTCCCGCGCGGAGAAATGAGCGCTGAACGAACAAGACCAGGGGTGGCTCCGGGCGCCGGGGTTCCTCCGCGGAGCAACCTCTTGGCGCGAGCTCGCGATTGGGTTCGTCATGCGCGGATCGGCGAGCTGTTCTTTACGCGGATCGGTAACCACCCGGCGCGGAGCCTCATCGTATCGTTCGGTGCGCTCATCCTCTTCGGCTCTCTCCTCTTGTCTTTGCCCGCGGCTGCGGCGGCGCGCGGTGTAGGTTACATCGACGCTTTATTCACGGCGGTGAGCGCCGTTTGCGTCACGGGTCTTACCACCCTCGAGACGGCGTTTACGTGGTCGCCCTTCGGCAAGGTAGTGATCATCATCCTCGTGCAGCTCGGCGGCCTCGGTATCATGTCGCTCGCCGCGTTCATGACGCTCGCGGTGGGTCGTGAGCTCGGTCTCAAGCAAGACGCGCTCTTGCGCGGCGCCTACGATGAGCCCAACGCGGGTGAGATGAAGACCCTCGTCAAGGCCATCGTGGTCTGGACCTTGACCATCGAGGCGCTCGGCGCGCTCTTGTTGTTCCCGCGTTTCGCGATGTTGATGCCCATGAGTGACGCGCTCGTGTACGCGATCTTCCACTCCATCTCGGCCTTTTGCAACGCGGGCTTCTCGTTGTACCCGGGAGGTATGGTCTCGTTCGCCTCCGACCCTTGGGTCTCGTTCACGCTCGCGTTGCTCGTGACCATCGGCGGCTTTGGATTTGGCGTTCTCGTCGCCATTGGTCGTCGCCTCTTGGCCCGGCGGCGCACTCGCTTGGCGTTGCATCCTCGTCTCGTGCTCGTGACCTCGTTCACGCTCGTCTGGGCCGGGGCCATCGCCTTCTTCGTGCTCGAGTATGACGGAGTCCTCTTGGCGCTGCCGCTCAACGACAAGATCGTGGCCTCGATCTTCCACGCGGTTTCGGCCCGTACGGCGGGGTTCAACACCGTCGAGCTTTCGGGCATCGCACCCGCGACCGTGCTCGTGCTCTGCATGCTCATGTTCATCGGTGCGTCGCCTGGCTCTTGCGGCGGCGGCGTCAAGGTCACCACCTTCGCGCTCGCGTGCCTTTGTATCCGAGCGCTCGTGCGCGGTGACGGCGAGATCTTGGTCTTCGGGCGTACCGTGCCCGCCTCCTTCGCCATGCGCGCGCTCGCGCTCATGAGCGCGGCAGCCGCGACGCTCTTTTTGGGACTCGGGGCGTTGTTGCTCACGGAGTCGATTGGCTTTATGCCGCTCGCCTTCGAGGCCACGAGCGCGCTCGGCACGGTTGGTTTGAGCATGGGGGTGACAGGAGAGCTTTCGAGCGCGGGGCGGCTCATCGTGTGCGCGCTCATGTTCGTCGGGCGCGTAGGTCCGCTCACCGTCATCGCGGCGGCGAGCGTCACACGGCCGCGTGTGCGGCTAGGTTTCCCGGAGGACCGGGTGCTCATCGGTTGAGCCCGGGGATGGAGGTAGAGCATGTCTATTTATGCGGTTATCGGCCTCGGCCGGCTCGGGGCGGCGATCGCGACGCATCTTTGGGAGCAAGGCGCCGAGGTCATCGGCATAGATATCTCGCCCGCGCGCGTGGACGCGCTGCGCGACCAGGTGACCAAGGCGGTGTGCCTGGACGCCACCGATGAGCGGGCGCTGCGGGCGGCCGGGGTGGCCGATTGCTCTGCCGTGGCGTTGGCTTTGGGCGAGCAGCACTTAGAGCAGGCTGTGCTTACTACCATGCTCTTGCGTGATCTCGGCGTCGGTCGCATCGTGGCGCGCGCGGCCACCGAGGTGGCCGCGAAGGTGCTCGACAGGCTCGGGGTCTCGCGCGTGGTGTTTCCCGAGCGACAGATCGGTATCCAGGTGGCGCGGCAGATCTTGTCGCCGCTCGTGCACGAGATGATCCCCATCGCCAAGGGGACCTCCCTCGCCGAGATCGATGTTCCGCGGCGGCTCGTCGGCAAGACCTTGGGAGAGCTGCAGCTCCGCCGAGATTATGGCTTGAACGCGGTGGCGTTACGCCACAGGAGCGAGGCGGTCACCGACGACGCCGCGGCGCGCTACGAGGAGACGGTCGACAACGTGCCCGGCCCCGAGACCACGCTCTGTCGCGGCGACGTCTTGGTGGTGGTGGGCGCCGATGACCGCATCCGCAGCTTCGCCGATGCGTAGCACTTCCATGAACAAGCAATGGTCGGTGCGCCGGCGAACGTCATTGGCGATCGCCTTGTCTTTTCTATCGGTGGTGCCGTTTCTGCTCATCTTCTACGTACGGCTCGCGCCTGCCGAGGATGCTTCGCTCGGGGTCGAGGCGGTGCGGCTCGCGAAGCGCGATTTTACGGCTTATCTTGCGATCTGGATGGTCTTTTCGGTCGCGCTCTTGTGGTGGGTGCGCCAGAGCGTTGTGCGTCCCGCGCGGCAGCTCGCGCGGGTCATGTTGCGCATCGCCGAGGGAGACTTCGCGGCGGAGATCCCCCTCGCCGCGGGCGGTGAGACGCTCGAGCTTTCGCGGCTCGCGCAGCGCGCCGTCG
>CAYXQW010000063.1:0-1030 GCA_964466695.1 uncultured Bdellovibrionales bacterium | reverse complement strand
CGATCGTTTCGAAGAGCGCGAACGAGCTCAGAGCGCGCGCATCGTGGAGCTTCGAGATCTCGTGCGGCGCTTGCTCGAGCAACTCGCGGCCCCGGTTTTCGTCATCGGTCGCAAATATACGGTTGATTTCGCGAACGACGCCGCGCTCGCGGTCTTCGGAGAGAAGCGCGACGGGGTCGTGGGGTCTCTGCTCGGGGGTATTCCTGGCGCTGAGACCATGATCTCCTTGGTCGACGAGGTCATGCGCGAGGGCGAGTCTCACGCCGATCGTGAGCTCGTGCTCGGCAGCACGCGGCGAGTCCCATACCTTGCGCACTGCGCGCTCGTGCGTGATGCTCGCGGCAACCCCGCGCGCGTGATCGTGATGCTCGCGGCGACCGGGAGCGGCTGGTGGCGGCGCCTCTTCGGCCCGGCCGACTAGCGACACTCCGATTATGGCATTATGCTCGCGGGGGGGGATTTCCGAGAGGTTTGAAGCATGTTCGGTATCGGCGTAGGCGAGTGGATCCTGATCTTGTTGGCGGCGCTCTTGCTGTTCGGGGCGCGGCGTTTGCCCGAGGTGGGCAAGGGCTTGGGCACGGGTCTTAGGAGCTTTCGTGATGCGCTTCGAGGTGAGGTTGCGCGCGAGGCGACGCCTGACGAGCGCGCCGATGACCACGAAAAACCGCAGTGAGCCTCGTGCGATCGCGGGTCGATGATGATTACCGATACCCTTGCTCTTTTTTGTTGACGGCATGCGATGGCTCACCTATATACGCCCACCTCGACGACGGGTGGCGCGGCCAACAAGGCGCGCATGACCCGGCTGGTCTTTGAAAACTGAATAGCAAACGCCAAGAATGTGCGTGCGGGTAGTCGAAAGGGTTAGCTGAACCGCGACCGTTAGGGAGCGGCCTCGGCAGCCCGATTAGATAGCCCGGACGATGCTAAGAATCGTCCTTTAGAGTCTTTCTTTTGAAGGATCTCACTCTCCTCGCGCAAGCGAGTAGAGTGCTCCAAAAGTTTATCGGAGAGTTTGATCCTGGCTCAG